>NZ_JBEPAA010000009.1:0-181886 GCF_040298365.1 Kitasatospora sp. NPDC001603 | reverse complement strand
GCCGGGCGTCCCCGCGGGGGGGGCCCCCCCTGGGCCCCCCGGGGGGGCCCCCCGCCGCTGTTGTCCGCCGTGGCGTCCGTCGTCGGCCGGAGCCGCTACTGCGCGCCGGAGGTCGCGGAGAGCAGGTCCTCCAGCTCCTCCTCGCGCTCCTGGGCGGCCACGAAGAGCAGCTCGTCGCCGCCCTCCAGGGTGTCGTCCTTGCCCGGGGTGAGGACCCGGCCCTCGCGGATGATGGTGACCAGCGAGGTGTCCGGCGGCCAGGCCACGTCGCCGACGCGGGTGCCGACCAGCTCGGTGTCCTCCGCCAGGGTCAGCTCGACCAGGTTGGCGTTGCCCTGGCTGAAGCGCATCAGCCGGACCAGGTCGCCGACGCTGACCGCCTCCTCGACCAGGGCGGACATCAGGCGCGGGGTGGAGACGGCGACGTCCACGCCCCAGGACTCGTTGAAGAGCCACTCGTTCTTGGGGTTGTTCACCCGGGCGACCACCCGCGGCACGCCGTACTCGGTCTTGGCGAGCAGCGAGACGACCAGGTTGACCTTGTCGTCACCGGTGGCGGCGATCACCACGTGGCAGCGCTGCAGCGCCGCCTCGTCCAGCGAGGTGATCTCGCAGGCGTCGGCCAGCAGCCACTCCGCCATGGGCACCCGCTCCACCGAGATGGAGTTCGGGTTCTTGTCGATCAGCAGGACCTCGTGGCCGTTCTCCAGCAGCTCGCTCGCGATCGAGCGGCCGACGGCACCGGCCCCGGCAATGGCGACGCGCATCAGTGACCCTCTTCCTTCGGCCCCTGGGCGAACGCGGCCTCGACGGCCGGCAGGTCGGCCCGGCGCGCCATGACGTGCACCAGGTCGCCCTCCTGCACCACCATCTGCGGCGTGGGCAGCACGCCCTCGCCGAGCCGGGTGACGAACGCCACCCGGGTGCCGGAGGCCTCCTCCAGCCCGCTGATCCGGTGGCCGACCCAGTGCGGGTCGTAGGCGACCTCGGCGAGCTGCACGGTGCCGCTCGGGTCCTGCCAGAGCGGCTCGGCGCCGCTCGGCAGCAGCCGGCGCAGCATCTGGTCGGCCGTCCAGCGGACGGTGGCCACCGTCGGGATGCCCAGGCGCTGGTAGACCTCGGCGCGCCGGGGGTCGTAGATCCGGGCCGCGACGTTCTCCACGCCGAAGTTCTCCCGGGCCACCCGGGCCGCGATGATGTTGGAGTTGTCACCGCTGGAGACGGCGGCGAACGCGCCGGCCTCCTCGATGCCCGCCTCCTTCAGGGTGTCCTGGTCGAAGCCGACGCCGGTGACCCGCCGGCCGTTGAACCCGGCGCCGAGGCGGCGGAACGCGGTCGGGTCCTGGTCGACGACGGCGACCGAGTGCCCCTGTTTCTCGAGTGCTCTGGCGAGGGCGGACCCCACGCGGCCGCAGCCCATGATGACGATGTGCACCGGCGCTACCTCACCCGTCCCGTTGGGTTCTTGACCTGCGCAAACACCGTTCGTCTTCCTTTCCCGCCCGGTCGCCCGGGGCGAGCGTGTTCGTGGGGCTGGGTACGACAACCTGAGTGTTGCCCGCCTGCTCGTATCCGACACGCTAGCCGGTCCACCGAACACAGTCGCGACGAAGGGGGGGCCATAAGTCGGACCCCGGGCCTAAGAGCCCCTACGATTCCTTAACGTGCCTATGCCGACTGACCTTCCGAAACGCATCCTGATCGGGCGTGCGCTGCGCAGCGACAAGCTCGGGGAAACGCTGCTCCCCAAGCGCATCGCGCTGCCCGTCTTCGCCTCGGACGCGCTCTCCTCGGTCGCGTACGCGCCCGAGGAAATCCTGCTGACGCTCTCCCTGGCGGGTGCCTCGGCCATTCATTTCTCCTGGCAGATCGGCGTCGTCGTCGCCGTCGTGATGCTCGCCGTGGTGGCCTCGTACCGGCAGAACGTGCACGCGTACCCGAGCGGCGGTGGCGACTACGAGGTCGCCACCGTGAACCACGGTCCCAACTCCGGCCTGGTGGTCGCCAGCGCCCTGATGGTCGACTACATCCTCACCGTGGCGGTCTCGACCACCTCCGGGGTGGCCAACGTGGTGTCCGCGGTGCCCTCGCTGCGCGGCCACGAGCTGACCCTGTCCGTGGTCGTGGTCATCGTGCTGATGGGCATGAACCTGCGCGGTGTCCGCGAGTCCGGCAGCGCCTTCGCCGTCCCGACGTACGCCTTCATGGTCGGCGTGCTCGGCATGGTGGTGTACGGCGTGGTCCGGCACTTCGGCCTGGGGCAGGACATCCCCGCCGAGAGCTCCGGGTTCCACCTGCAGGCGACGCCCGGCAACGAGTCGCTGGCCGGCTTCGCGATGGTGTTCCTGCTGCTCAAGGCGTTCTCCTCGGGCTGTGCCGCGCTGACCGGCGTCGAGGCGATCTCCAACGGTGTGCCCGCCTTCCGCAAGCCGAAGAGCAAGAACGCGGCGACCACGCTGCTGATGATGGCGTCCATCGCCGTGGTGATGTTCATGGGCATCATCTGGCTGGCCCGCCTCACCCATGTCCAGATGGCCGAGAATCCCGCCGAGCAGCTGGTCGGCGCGGGCGACGGCTACCACCAGAAGACCGCGCTGGCCCAGATCAGCGAGGCCGTCTTCTCCAACTTCACGCCCGGCTTCTACTTCGTGGCCGCCGTCACCGGCCTGATCCTGGTGCTGGCCGCCAACACCGCCTTCAACGGCTTCCCGGTGCTCGGCTCGATCCTGGCCCAGGACCGCTACCTGCCGCGCCAGCTGCACACCCGCGGCGACCGGCTGGCCTTCTCCAACGGCATCATCCTGCTGGCGCTGGCCGCGATCCTGTTCATCATCGCCTTCGACGCCGACCCCACCCGGCTGATCCAGCTGTACATCGTCGGCGTCTTCGTCTCCTTCAATATGAGCCAGTCCGGCATGATCCGGCACTGGACCAGGCACCTGCGCACCGAGACCGACCCCGCCAAGCGCCGCCACATGCAGCGCAGCCGGGCGATCAACGCCTTCGGCCTGGTGATGACCATGGCCGTGCTGATCGTCGTGCTCGCCACCAAGATCAGCCACGCCTGGATCGCGATCGCCGCGATGGTCGTGCTGTTCGTGATGATGAAGGCGATCCGCCGGCACTACGACCGGGTCTCCGAGGAGCTGGTCGCCGCCGAGGAGCCGGACGACGTGGTGCTGCCCACCCGGGTGCACGCCATCGTGCTGGTCTCCAAGCTGCACAAGCCGGCCCTGCGGGCCCTGGCGTACGCGCGGCTGGCCCGCGCCCACACGCTGGAGGCCGTCACCGTCAACGTCGACCCGGTGGACACCGCGGCGCTGCGGGCGGAGTGGGACGAGCGCGGCATCGAGGTGCCGCTGAAGGTGCTGGACTCGCCGTTCCGCGAGGTCACCGGACCGGTCCTGGACTACGTCAAGAACCTGCGCCGCAGCAGCCCGCGCGACGTGGTCTCGGTCTACATCCCCGAGTACGTGGTCGGGCACTGGTACGAGCACCTGCTGCACAACCAGAGCGCGCTGCGCCTCAAGGGACGTCTGCTGTTCAAGCCCGGAGTGATGGTGACCTCGGTACCCTGGCAGCTGGAGTCCTCCGAACGGCGCAAGCCGCAGAAGGCCTGGTCGGCTCCCGGCGCCGTTCGTCGTGGTGAGCCGCGGGCGCCGAAGGCCGTAAAGTCGAAGGCCTCCGCACAGCCCGACGACACCGCTGACAGCAGCAAGGACTCCTCCCAGTGACCCGCAACACCCCGCCCCGCTCCAACGGCTCCAAGGGCTCGTCCTCGAAGGGGTCCTCCGCGAAGGGTGCCCGCAAGGGCGGCGCCGGCAAGCCCGGGCAGGTCGCCCGGCCGCGCTGGGGCAAGCCCGTGCGCCCGGCCGCCACCGACCGCGACGGCTTCACCGCGCAGACCGCCCCGCTCGCGCCGGGCGAGCGCGCCCCGGAGCCCGAGCCCGAGCGCCCGGCCCCCGCGCAGGCGCGCAAGGAGAAGCCGGCCGACCGGCCCAAGGGCGGGGACCGCCCGCGCAAGCAGGCCGTCCGCCCGCCGAAGGTGCTGCGCACGCCGCGCGCGCCGCGGGTCGAGGCCGCCCCCAGGGGGCCCGGCGGCGACCCGCTGGTCGGCGAGCGCTACGAGGTCGAGATCGGTGCCGTCGCGCACGGCGGCGGCCACTGCGTGGCGCGCCACGAGGGCCGGGTGCTGTTCGTCCGGCACGCGCTGCCGGGCGAGAAGGTCATCGCCCAGGTCACCGAGGGCACCACGAAGTCGCGCTTCCTGCGCGCCGACGCGGTGGAGATCCTGGAGCCCGCCAAGGACCGGATCGCCCCGCCCTGCCCGTTCTCCGGGCCGGGCAAGTGCGGCGGCTGCGACTGGCAGCACGTCACCCCGGGCGGGCAGCGCAAGCTCAAGGTGCAGGTGCTCACCGAGCAGCTGGCCAAGCTGGCGGGCCTCACCCCGGCCGAGGCGGGCTGGGACGGCACCGTCGAGCCGATCGGCGGCAAGCTGCCGGCCGGGCAGGTGCCGGCCTGGCGCACCCGGGTGCAGTACGCGGTGGACCAGGAGAGCGGCAAGGTCGGGCTGCGCAAGCACCGCTCGCACGACATCCAGCCGATCGACCGCTGCCTGATCGCCGCCGAGGGCGTCACGGAGCTGGGCGTCGAGGCCCGCGACTGGCCGGGCATCACCACCGTCGAGGTGATCGCCGCCGCGGGCTCCTCGGACCGCCAGGTCGTCCTCACCCCGGCGCCGGGCGCCCAGCTGCCGCTGGTCGAGCTGGACAAGCCGGTGTCGATCGCCCGGATCGACGAGCACGACAACATCCACAAGGTGCACGGGCGCTCCTTCGTCCGCGAGCGTGCGGCCGGCCGGACCTGGCGGGTCAGCAACGGCGGCTTCTGGCAGATCCACCCCGAGGCGCCGGACACCCTGGTCGACGCCGTGCTGGCCGGCCTGGACCCGCAGTGGGGCGAGAGCGCGCTCGACCTGTACTGCGGCGTCGGGCTGTTCGCGGGTGCGCTGGCCGACCGGGTCGGCGAGGAGGGCGCGGTGCTCGGCATCGAGTCCTCCAAGCAGGCCGTGGTCGACGCCCGGCACAACCTGGCGGTGCTGGACAACGTCCGGATCGAGTGCGACCGGGTGGAGACGCTGCTGCCGCGCACCGGCATCACCGCCACCGACCTGATCGTCCTGGACCCGCCGCGCGCGGGCGCCGGGCGGGAGACGGTGGCGCACCTGGCCGGCCTGTCGGCCCGCCGGATCGCCTACGTGGCCTGTGACCCGGCCGCGCTGGCCCGGGACCTCGGGTACTTCCGCGAGGGCGGCTACCGGCCGGTCTCGCTGCGGGCCTTCGACCTGTTCCCGATGACCCACCACTTCGAGTGCGTGGCGATCCTGGAGCCGATCGCGGCCTAGTCGGGGCTTCGCGGCCCTGGCGGTTCTCGCGCTTTAGCAGTGACGCGCAGGCGGTGTCCGGACGCTCCGGGCGCCGCCTGCCGTCGTCCGCGGGGCCGCTTCGGGGCGAGCGGGCTTGTCGGGACCGGGGTGGTCGGCGCCGGCGCCGGTCCCCGGATCAGCCGAAGGACACGCCCAGGCCGCCGGCCGGCCCGGTGCCGGCGGCGGTCTCGTCGCCCGCGCTCTCGACGGCGGCCGGGGGCGCGGCCGGGGCCGGCATCGTCCCGGCGGGAAGGCCCTGGTCCCGCAGCCGGCAGCAGACCTCCTGGAGGAGGACGATGCCGGGCTTCTCCTGGTCGTCCGCGGGCCAGACCACGCCGAAGTCGCAGGGCACCAGGCCCTCCACCGGGCGGTAGCGGACGTCCGGGCGGGGGAAGAGCTCGGCCGCCACGGCGGGCAGGAAGGCCGTCGCCCCGTCGAAGGAGACCGCGGAGAGCAGCGACTCCACCCGGGTGACCTGGTGGCCGGTGTAGCGGACCCGGGTGCCGTCGGGCCGCGGGTCCATCGCCCAGAAGCTCCGCTCGGAGGGGGAGACCTCCGGGGCGAGGCCGACCATCGGCCGGTCGGCGAGGTCCGCGAGCCGGAGCACCGGCTGCCGGGCGAGCGGGTCGGAGGCGGCCACGCAGACCACCCGGGGCTCGGTGGTGAGGGGCTCGGCGTGGAAGCCCTCGGGCGCCGGCAGGTAGACGAAGGCGGCGTCGATCTTGCCGATCGCGAGGGCGGTGGTCTGCTCGACCAGGTCCAGGACGTGGAAGTCCACGTTCAGACCCGGGTGCAGGGTGGTGAGCGTGGCGATCACCCGGCGGGTGGCGGCCAGGGCGGCGGCGCAGTCGGTGAGCCCCAGCCGCAGGGTGGGCCCGTCGCCGTCGTCGGGCGAGTGCCGGGCGGCGTCGCGCAGCTCGTCCGCGGCGTCCACCACGTTCCGGACGAGCGGAAGCAGGGCATGCCCTAGGGGCGTCAACGTCACTCTTCTGCTCGTCCGGGTGAACAGCTGCACCCCCAGCCGGCGTTCGAGGGTGCGGATCTGCTGGCTGAGGGCGGGCTGGGTCAGGTAGAGCCGTGCGGCGGCGCGGCCGAAATGCAGCTCCTCGGCCAGCGTCAGCAGTGATCGCAGTTGGTGAACCGCCGGGTCGTCCACGCCGACCATCGCCGTTGCCTCCCATCGCCCCGGAGCTGGCTCCGCCATCCATCAATCATGCTAATCGATGGAGGATTGCGCGGAGCCTTGCGCGCGAGGGAAGCTGACAACGCCTCAGCGAGATCGCGGGAGAATCCGGTACGGCGTGGTCGGGGTGGCCGAAAACCGGCCGGCCGCTTCTTTCGGCGTGCCCTGATCCACCCGCGCATGCGGAGGCGCAGTCGTCGTTTCGGCGAGAACGGCCGTCGGGGGCCGGGCGTCCACTGGGCACGACCGATCCTGAGGCTCCCGCCGGGAACCACCGAGCACCATCCCAGAAGCGGTTCCGTGCCGCCCGGCGCGGACACGAATTCAGGAGCGGTGAAATGAGAGTGCAGACAGGAATTCCACCCCAGTCCGCCACGTGCGGAGTGCATGATTCCGGCTTCGCGCCCGAACGGGAATGTTGTCTGGAGGAGTGTTGAACCACAACACCACGGGGGAGCCGTCCGCCCGGACGGCATCGGCGCGAGTACTCGAACTGCTCTACCGGTACCAGCGGATCGACGAGGCGCTGGCGGCCGAACCGGCCGGACCGGCCGGACCGGAGGAGCCCGGCGGGACGTCGGGGAACGCGCGCTGCGACGCGTGTTCCGAGGTCCACCGGGCCAAGATGGAGCGCTTCACCGCGCGCGACGAGCCCATCCACTTCGTCGTGCCGGCGTTCCCGGCGAAGTCCCCGAACCAGGGCAAGGTGCTCGGCGCGCTGCCGGACCTCGGCGAGCACCTGGCGGTCGGCTTCCTGCAGTCGCTCTGCGACTACGTGCGGCACTTCTACGCGCCCGGCGCCCGGGTCACGATCTGTTCGGACGGCCACGTCTTCGGCGACGTCGTCGGGGTGACCGACGGGGCGGTGACCGCCTACCGGCAGGCCCTCGCGGACATGATCGGCGCCTCGCACTGGTCGGCGCTGGACCTCTACGGCCTGGACGACGCGTTCGGCAGCCTCGACTACCCGAAGATGCGGCGCGTGCTGGAGGAGAACTACTCCGCGACGCTGGACGAGCTCAAGGAGAACGTCCGCACCGACCGGAACACGCGTGCGCTGTTCAACGGGATCCACCGCTTCATGTTCGAGGACGCGGTGGCGCGCCAGGGCGGCGGGACGACCCGGAACCAGCTCCGGAAGAACTCCAAGGACGCCGCCTACCAGACCATTCTCCGCAGCAACGCGTGGAGCCGGCTGGTCGCCGAGAAGTTCCCCGACGCGATACGCCTCTCGATACACCCGCAGCCCCCGCACTCGGAGAAGTTCGGGCTCCAGCTCATGCCGACCAGGGACGGCTGGCTGACCCCGTGGCACGGCGTGGTGCTCGACGACGGCGTCAGCCGGTACCTGGTCAAGCGGTGGGACGCGGAGAACCTCCAGGCCTCCGTCGTCTGGCGGGACGGCCGGCCGAGCCATTTCGTCGCCCCGCACCTAGCCGCCCGCCCGTAGGGAAAGCCCGTTCCAGAAAGGAGGACAACGCGCCATGACGACTTCCATTCCCTCGGCCGCGGAGCTGCGCCACATTCCGCTCCGGCCGTTCGGCCGCGTGGTCGAGGCTCCCGGCGGAAATGCCCGGATCGGCGACATTCCGGTGGACACGCTCGCCCGCTGGACCGAGGAATCGCGGGTCCTGGTGCTCCGCGGATTCTCGTTGCTCGGAAAGCAGGAATTCGCCGACTACTGCCGGCGATGGGGCGAGGTCCTGAAGTGGGAGCCGGGCGAGGTCATCGACCTGGTGGTCGAGGACAATCCCCGGAACTACCTGTTCGCCAGCGGCGACGTGCCGTTCCACTGGGACGGTGCGTTCGTCGAGGCCGATCCGCGGTACTTCTTCTTCCAGTGCCTGGACGCGACCGCGGGGGCCGGCGGGGAGACCGTCTTCTCCGACACCACCGCCGTCTACCGGGACGCCGACCCCGAACTGCGCGACCTCTGGGCGCGGATCAGCGTCACCTACACCACCGAGAAGATGGTGCACTACGGCGGCGAGGTCACCGAGCGGCTGGTCGCCCAGCACCCCGGGACCGGGGTGCCCGTGCTGCGCTTCGCCGAGCCGCTGGACCCGGCGGTCTACAAGAACCCGGTGTCCGTCCACGTCGACGGCGTCGACGCCGCGCAGGCCGAGGAGTTCATCGCCTCGATGGCGGAGCGGCTGCACCGGCCCGCCTACTGCTACGCGCACGACTGGCGCCGGGGCGACATCGTGATCGCCGACAACATCGCGCTGGTGCACGGGCGCAACGCCTTCACCGGTCCGACCTCCCGCCATCTGCAGCGGGTCGAGGTCATCTGAGGCGTCCCGGGCCGGCTCCCGCCCGCGGGGCCGAACCCCCGACGGCTTCCGTCACCCGTCAGCACCCGTCATCACCCGTCAACGCCGGGAGGCCGGCAGTTCCGGCACAGGTGGAGCGAGAACATGAGTATCGGCATTGTGGGAACCGGGATCTCCGGTCTTCATCTGGCGTTGAGGCTAAGGCAGTTCGGCATCGACGCCACCCTGTACACGGCCCAGGGGCCCGACGACATCCGCAGCGGTCCGCCGCTGAACTTCGTCACTCGATTCGACTCCACCCGGGAACGGGAATCCGCGCTCGGCGTCACCGAATGGTCGTCGCCGGCGTACGACAACGCGTGGATGCACCTCCACCTGGAAGGCCCGGACGGGTTCTCGTTCCGCGGCCGGCTGCCGAAGCCGGCCAGCTCGGTCGACTTCCGGATGTACCTCGCCGCGCTGCTGGAGGAGTACCAGCGGCGCGGCGGGGACCCGGTCCACCTCCGGGTGGCCGACCGGGCCGGACTGGACCGGCTGGCCGATCGCCACGAGCTGGTGGTCGTGGCGGCCGGCCGGGGCGCGCTCACCGACGTCTTCCCCCGGGACGAGGCCCGCTCGCCCTACCGCTCGGCGCCGCGCCGGCTGGCCGGCGGCCTGTTCCACGGGGTCCGTCCGCCGGAGCCGGCCGGTATGACGATGCACATGGTCCCGGGGGCCGGGGAGATCCACGCCCCCACCTACCACTCCTTCGCCGGGCAGGTGACGGCCGTGCTCGTCGAGGCCGTTCCGGACGGCCCGTTCGCGGAGCTGACCGGCCGGGACCACCGCGGCGACCCGGACGGGTTCGCCAAGGAGGTCCTCGCCCTGGTCACCGCCCACGCGCCCGCCCTGCGGGAGCGCGTGGACGAGCAGGACTTCGCGCTGGCCCGGCCGGTGGACCTGCTCCAGGGCGCCGTCGTCCCGGTGGTCCGCCGGGGCTGGGCCGCCCTGGCCGGCGGCCGGTACGCGCTGGCGGTCGGCGACGCCTGGATCGCCAACGACCCGCTCACCGCCCAGGGCGCCAACCTCGGCTCCGAGCTGGCCTTCCTCCTCGCCGACGTGCTGCGCGACCACACCGGCCGCTACGACGAGGCGTTCTGCCGCGCCGCCTCCGAGCGGATGTGGCAGCGCGCCCAACCCGTCGTCGACTTCACCAACCTCTTCATCGGCCCGCCGCCGGCGCACCTGGGCACCCTGCTCGGCGCCGCCGCGGCCGACCAGCGGGTGGCCGACGCCTTCGTCGCCCACCTCGACCGGCCGGCCGCCATGTGGCGCGGCCTCGCCAGCCCCGAAGGCACCGACGCGTTCATCGCCCGGGCCCAGACCGTGAGGAGCGCAGCATGAGTGTCGAGGTCGGCCTGGTCTGGGACGCGGTCGGGCGGGTCGAGGACGGACGGGGGCTGCTGCACCTCGCCCGGCAGGCCGGGCTGGACACCTTCCTGGTCTTCGACCACCTGATGAACGTCTTCCCCCGGCAGGCCTGGGACACCGACTTCAGCCACGTCGCGGCGAGCCTGCCGACCCCGGACCGCTGCCTGGACTTCGCGACCGTGCTGGGCAACTTCGCCCCGCAGGCCGGCCCGGTCCGGCTCGCCATCGGCGTGACCGACCCGCACCGGCGCCACCCCGCCGTGCTCGCGCAGACCGCGCTGACCCTCGCCCAGCTCACCGACCGGGCACCCGTCCTCGGCATCGGCGCGGGAGCGCTGGAGAACCTCGTGCCGTACGGCGTGCCGCACGACCACCAGGTGGACCGGGTCGAGGAGGCGCTGCGCGTGCTGCGCCTGCTCTTCTCCGGCGAGGGCCCGCACGACTTCCGCGGCCACCACTTCACCCTCGACCGGGCGCTCATCACCCCCGCCCCCGAGGGCCGCACGCCCCGGATCTGGCTCGGCGCCAACCGCCCGCGGATGCTCACCCTGGCCGGCCGCTACGCCGACGGCTGGTTGCCGTCCGAGCTGATGGCCCCCGACGAGTACGCCCGGCGGCTCGACACGGTGCGCGCCGCCGCCGTCGACGCCGACCGCGACCCCGACACCATCGTCGCCGCGGGCGGCGTCCCGATCGTGGTGGCGCAGACCGACGCCGCCGCGCAGGAACTGCTGCGGGCCACCCCGATCCGCTTCCTCGCGCTGCACGCGGGCGCCCGGGCCTGGCGGCGGCACGGCGCCGCCCACCCCTTCGGCGAGGACTACCGCGGCCTGGTCGAACTGCTGCCGCACCTGCTCACCCGCGCCGAGGTGGAGCGGGCGCTCGCGGTGGTGCCCGACGAGGTGGTGGCCGACCAGGTCATCGCCGGCAGCCGGGAGACGGTGCTCAAGCGGATCGGCGAACTGCTCGACGCCGGCATGCGCCACCCCATGCTGATCCCCGCCTCGGCGCTGGCCTCGCCGGAGGCGGCCGGCTACACGATCGAGTCGATCGGCTGGCTCGCCGCCCGGCTGCGCTCCGACGCCGGCCCGGGCGGCGGTCCCGGCTCCGGCTCCGGCCCGGCCACCGCGGCGGTGTCCTCATGACCGGCGTGGGCATCGTCGGGTCCGGCATCTCCGGCCTGCAACTGGCGCTGCGCCTCCAGCAGTCCGGCGTCCCGGCGACGGTGTACTCGGAGCACGGCATCGAGGGGCTCAAGGGCGGACCGCCGCGGAACTTCCCCGCCCGGTTCGGGCCGACCCAGCAACGGGAGCGGGAACTCGGCGTCCACGAATGGGAGTTCGCCGACGCGCAGGTGCGGCACTGGGCGGTCACCATGCACACCGGCGAGCCGCGGCCGCTGGAGTTCCTGGCCGCCCTGCGGCCGCCGTCCAGCGTGGTCGACTTCCGGATCTACCTGCCCCGGCTGCTCAGCGCCTTCGTCGACCGCGGCGGCGAACTGGTGACCGGTGACCACCCGGTCGAGGAACTCGCCCGGCACCACGACCTGCTGGTGGTCGCCAACGGCAACCGGTCGGTGCGCCGGCTCTTCCCGGCCGACCCGGCCCGCTCGCCGTACAGCACGCCGCAGCGGGTGATCTGCGCCGGGATCTACCTCGGGATCGACGAGGAGGTGCCGCACTCGCTCGACATCCACTTCCTGCCCGGCGCCGGCGAGATCCTGCGACTGCCCTTCTACTCCCCGGCCGGCCGGGCCGACGTCCTCGCCTTCGAGGCCGTCCCCGGCGGCCCGCTGGAGTCCGCCGGCCACGTCGACGCCGACGCCGACCCGGCGGGCTTCCACCGGCACGTGCTGGACCTGGTCGCCGCGCACGCCCCGGGTCTGCGCGAGCGGATCGACACCGCCGGCTTCGCGCTGACCGCGCCGGGCGAGCTCGCCCGGGGCGCCATCACCCCGGTGGTCCGCCGGGGCTGGGCCCGGCTCGACGACGGCACCTGCGCGCTGGCGGTCGGCGACGCCTGGATCACCAACGACCCGCTCACCGCCCAGGGCGCCAACCTCGGCTCGCACACCGCCTTCGCGCTGGCCGAGCTGATCACGCGGCACCGGGGGCGCTACGACGAGGCGTTCTGCCGCAACGCTTCCGCGCGCCTGTGGGAGCACGCGCGCCACGTCGTGGAGTGGAGCAACGCCTTCCTCGCCGGGCCCCCGCCGCACGTCGGCGCGCTGTTCGGGCGGGCCGCGGTCGACCGGCGGGTCGCCGACGCCTTCGTCGGCAACTTCAACGACCCGGTCGCGATGTGGCGGGCGCTGTCCACCCCGGACGGCGTGAGCGCCTTCCTCGCCGACTGCGAACGGACCGCGCCGGCCGCCGCCGCGAGCGGCACCACGACCACCGAAGGAGCGCGATGACCTTCCCCGACATGGCCCGGGACGAGAAGGGCCGGCTGATCCCCGAGTCCGAACAGACCGCGGTGTGGCTGCTCGGCGGCCTGGCCCAGATACGGGTGCCCGGCGAGGCGACGGGCAACGCCTTCACCGTCGTGCAGCACACCGGCAACCGCGGCTACAACACGCCGCTGCACATCCACGACTACGAGGACGAGGTCTTCATGGTCCTGGACGGCACGCTGCGCATGATCTGCGACGGGCAGGAGCTCGTCGCCGAGGCCGGCAGCACGATGATCGTGCCGCGGACCGTTCCGCACGGCTTCGTGACGACCTCGCCGAACGCCCGCTTCCTCACCATCCACTCCACGCCCCAGCCGGACCGCAGGCCGCAGTTCGACCTGTTCCTGAAGGCGGAGATCCCGCACGCCCGGGCCCTGACGCTGCCCACCGAGGACGTGGGCGGCCCCGACCTCGACCACATCATCGCGCTGGGCACCACGTACGCGTACCGCTACGCGGGCCCGCCGCCCGCCCCCTGACGGCCGCTCCGGCCCCTCGGCCGGCCGGCCAACGCTCCCGTTCCGACAGAAGAGACACCATGTCGTTGAAGCTCCTTTCCCTGATGCTGTGCGTGTTCGGCATCACCACCGGCGAGTTCGTCATCGCCGGCATCCTGCCGGACGTCGCCTCCGACCTCGACGTGTCGATCCCCGCGGCCGGGCTCCTGGTCACGGCGTACGCCATCGGAATGATCACCGGCGGCCCGGTGCTCACCGCGCTGACCGCCCGGTACCCGCGCAAGCCGCTCATCGTCGGCCTGCTCGTCATCGTGATCGTCGGCAACGTCGCCTCGGCGCTGGCACCCGCGTACGCGGTGCTGTTCGTCGCGCGCGTCGTCACCGCGCTGGTGACCGCCACGTTCTTCGCGAACGCGATCGTGATCGCCGCGTCCACGGCCCCGGAGGGCAAGCAGGCCTCGACCGTGTCCAAGCTGGTCTTCGGGATGAACCTCTCGATGATGCTCGGCGCGCCCATCGGCACCTTCATCGGCGACCACTTCGGCTGGCGCGCCACCTTCGCGGTGATCGCCGCGGTCTGCCTGGTCGGCCTGGTCCTGGTGCTGCCGCTGGTGCCGGACGTGGCGGCCTCCACCACCAGCGCGGTGGCGGAGCTGCGGGTGTTCCGCAACCGCAACGTCCAGCTGGCGATCGGCATCACCGCCGTCGCCAACATGGGCCTGCTGATGGTGTTCACCTACTTCTCGCCGCTGCTCACCGACCTGACCGGCTTCGCCGACGGGGCCGTCCCGCTGCTGCTGCTGGCGTACGGGGTGGGCGCGGCGGCCGGCAACTTCGTCGGCGGCTGGCTCTCCGACCGCTCCCTGATGGCTTCCCAGGTCGGCCTGCTGGGCCTGCTCACCGGGGGCCTGCTGCTGATGTGGGCGGTCAGCGGCGGCACCGTGCTCACCGCGGTGATGGTCTTCGTGATCGGGGCGCTGGGATTCTCCGTGATCCCCGGCATGCAGACCCGGGTGCTGACCACCGCCAGCTCGGCGCCGACCCTGGCGATCGCGGTGAACGCCTCCGGCTACCAGCTCGCGGCCGCCCTGGCCGGCTGGCTGGGCGGCCGGGTCATCGACGGCCCGGGCCTGCGCTCGGTCTACCTCGCGGCCGCCGGGGTCACCGTCCTCGGCATCCTGCTCAGCGGCTACGCCTGGCACCGGGACCGCACCGGTGGCGGCAAGGCGGTCGGGGCCGGTGCCGAGGAGCGGACGGCCGAGACCTCGCCGGCCTGACACCTCCGCCCGGCGGGGCCGCGCCCGGTGCGCCGGCCGGCCCCGCCCGGTCCGCTTCGCCCGGCCCCGTGCGGGGGCCGGGAGTCCCGCCGGGGCCACCCGGCCGTCACTTCACGAGGGGCAACCATGGGTCGTGATTCCGTCCTGGTCACCGGCGACTGGGCCGAGCGCCGGCTCGGCACCGCCGGAGTGGTCTTCGTCGAGACCGGCAACGAGGACACCGAGTACCGCAAGGGCCATCTGCCGGGCGCCGTCTGGATCAACTGGAGCGAGTTCCAGGACGACCTGCGGCTCGGCGTCGTCGGCCGGGCCGGATTCGAGCGGCTGATGCGGGCCAAGGGCATCGGCGAGGAGGACACCGTGGTGGTGTACTCGGCCAACGCCAACCTGCTGGCCACCCAGGTCTACTGGTACCTCACCCTCTACGGCCACCGGTCCGTGCGGCTGCTCGACGGCGGCCGCCGCAAGTGGGAGCTGGACGGCCGCCCGCTGACCACCGCGTCGCCCGGCCGCCCGCCGACCGGTTACCTGGTCACCGACCCCGACCCGGCCGTCCGGGCGACCCGGGACGACGTCCTGGCCGGCATCGGGCAGCGCAACATCATCGACGTCCGGAGCCCGGAGGAGTACTCCGGACTGGTCTTCGCGCCCGGCTTCGCCGGGGAGGCCTTCGCGACCGGCCACAACCCGCACGAGGTGGCCCAGCGCTCCGGCCACGTCCCGGGCGCGGTCCACCTGCCCTGGCAGGACGTCGTCGGCGAGGACGACACCTTCCGCTCCGACGAGGAGCTCGGCCGGCGGTTCGCCGCGCTGGAACCCGCCCGCGGCACCATCACCTACTGCTGGGTCGGGGCCCGCTCCGCGCACTCCTGGTTCGTCCTGCGCGAACTGCTGGGCTGGCCGGACGTCCGCAACTACGACGGCTCCTGGGCCGAGTACGGGTCGCTGATCGGCGCGCCGGTCGAACGCGGCACCCCCGGCGACTGAGCCGCCCCCGCCCCGCCCCTCTTCTCCCCGACCCACCGCACGCCCCTGCCCGACCCACCGCACGCCGATCCTCCGAGCCTGAAGGGAGCGGGGCCGGCCTCGGACGGCCCCCACCACCAGCCATGAACGAACGCAACACGACGCAGCCCCCGCTCGGCGCGCCCGCCCGGGACCGGCTGGCGGGCAAGGTCGCCCTGGTGACGGGCGCCAGCTCCGGCATCGGCGAGGCGGCCGCCAAGGCACTGGCCGCACAGGGCGCGAGCGTGGTGCTGGCGGCCCGGCGGCGGAGCGAACTGGACCGGGTCGCCGGGGAGATCACCGCCGCCGGCGGCGCCGCGATCGCCGTCACCGCCGACGTCATGGTCGACGAGGACGTCGCGGCCGCCGTCCGCACGGCCGAGCGGCACTACGGCGGTCTGGACATCGCCTTCAACAACGCCGGGACGCTGGGCACCCCGGGCCTGGTCGCCGACCAGAAGCCGGAGGCCTGGACGGACGACCTCGGCCGGGTGCTCACCAGCGTCTTCCTGTCGATGCGGCACGAGATCCCGGCCCTGCAGCGGCGCGGCGGCGGAGTGATCGTCAACAACGCCTCGCAGCTGGGCGTGGTCGGGTTCGGCGCCGGGATCAGCGCCTACGTGGCCGGGAAGCACGGCGTGGTGGGCCTGACCAAGGCCGCCGCGCTGGAGTACGCCGGGGAGAACATCCGGGTCAACGCCCTGGCGCTGGCGACCGTGGACACGCCGATGTACCGCTCCTCGGTGGGCGGCAGCCAGGAGATGGCCGACATGTTCACCGCCCTGCACCCGCTCGGCCGGATCGCCAGCGCGCAGGAGGCGGCCTCGGCGGTCGTCTACCTGGCCGGCGACGAGGCGGGCTTCTTCACCGGCTCGGTGCTGGTCATGGACGGTGGATGGACGGCCCGGTGATGCCCGCCACCGCCACCGGGCCGGAACGGGCCACCCGCGGCGTACCGGAGGTCGTCGGCGGAGACCTCAAGGTGCCGCTGGTGACCGGCTCGTGGGTGCCGTACGCCAACCTCGACTACGCGGCGAGCACTCCGAGCCTGGCGGCCGTGCAGCACGCGGTGGACCGCATGCTGCCCTGGTACAGCAGCGTGCACCGGGGCGCCGGGTTCGCCTCCGCGGTCTCCACCCGGGCGTACGAGCGGGCCCGGGAGACGGTGCGCCGCTTCGTCGGCGCGGCCCCGGACGCCCAGGTGGTGTTCACCCGCAACACCACCGACGCGCTCAACCTGCTCGGACGCGCGCTGCCCGCCGGCACGGCGGTCTTCCGGTTCTCCACCGACCACCACGCCGCCCTGCTCGCCTGGCGCGGCTCCCCGGTGTACCGGCTGGCCCGGCCGGCCACCGCGGCGGACGCCGTGACCGCGCTGGCGAAGGCGCTCGCCGGCGCCCCCAGAGGGCCGAAGCTGGTGGTGATCACCGGCGCGTCCAACGTGACCGGGGAGCTGTGGCCGGTCGCCGAGCTGGCGGAGGTGGCCGCCACCCACGGCGCGCGCACCGTTCTGGACGCCGCCCAACTCGCCGGGCACCGGCCGCTGGACCTCGCCGGCTGGGGCGTGGACTGGGCCGCGCTCTCCGGGCACAAGCTGTACGCGCCGTTCGGCGCCGGCGCCCTGGTGGGCTCCGCCGACTGGCTGGACACCGCCGACCCGTACCTGGCGGGCGGCGGGGCCACCGCCCGGGTCGCCGAGGAGGACGGCCGGGAGAACATCCGCTGGACCGGGCTGCCGCACCGGCACGAGGGCGGTTCGCCGAACGTGGTGGGCACCCACGCGATGGCGGTCGCCTGCCGGACGCTGACGGCCACCGGCTGGGACGCCGTCGCCGCGCACGAGCAGGCGCTGACCGCCCGGCTCCGCGGCGGGCTGGCGGCCGTCCCCGGAGTCCGTCTGCTGGACCTGTGGCCGGGCGGACACCCGCGGCTCGGCGTGGTCTCCTTCAGCGTCGCCCGCTGCGGCGACGCGCCCGCCGACCAGCGCCTGGTCGCCACGGCGCTCTCCGCGGAGCACGGGATCGGCGTCCGGGACGGCGCGTTCTGCGCCCACCAGGCGGTCCACGCCCTGCTGAGCGACGCACCCGGGCACCAGGGCGACCGCGCGCTGCGCGCCAGCATCGGCCTGGGCACCACCGCCGAGCACGTCGACCGGCTGGTGGCGGCGCTGGGCGAACTGGTCCGGCGCGGGCCGCGCTGGTCCTACGACCACCCGGAGGACGGCTGGCGGCCGGTGCCGGATCCGCGGCCGGTACCGGAATTCCTCCGATGAGCGGGAATTCCCCGGTGACCGTTTTCGGGTGACCGCGGCTCAGTAGGCTCCGACACCGGAAGGAGAGTGCCCGACATGACCGGAACACGCACGACCGAACAATTGGACCATTCCCGATCGCCCGCCCACCGATTCGGCGTCATGCTCTATCCGGACCAGCCCTTTCCGGTGCTCGCGCAGCGGCTGGGCTGGCTGGAGGAACTCGGTTTCGACCAGGTGTTCGTACCCGATCACAGCGCGGACCTGCGCAATCCGAGCGGCCTCTGGTTCGACAGCTGGTCAGTGCTGGCCATGGCGGCCGTCACCACCCGGCGAATCCGGATCGGCACCATGGTGGCCAACCAGATCCTGCGCCCGCCGGCCCAGCTGGCCAAGCAGGCGATCGCCCTCGACCACCTCTCCGGCGGCCGGTTCGACCTGGGCGTCGGGGCCGGGCTGTTCCCCTGGGACCACCACAGCGTGGGGCAGGTCCCGTGGTCGCCCAAGGAGCGCGCCGAGCGCCTCGCGGACTACCTGGCGATCGTCGACGGGGTGCTGCGCGGCGGGATGTTCAGCCACCAGGGGGCCCAGCTGTGGGTCAAGGACGTGGTGACCGTACCCGGTTCGCTGCAGTCGCCGCGGCTGCCGCTGATCGTCGGCGGCCAGTCGCCGACGCTGATCCGGGTGGCCGCCGCGTGCGCCGACGCCTGGAACACCCACGGCCCGCCGGGCGCGAGCGCCCAGGAGGTGCTCGGCATCACCGCCGAGCAGAACCGCCGGCTGGACCGGCTCGCCGCCGAGGCCGGCCGCGACCCCGCGGCCGTCCGGCGCGGGTACACGATCTTCGGGCCCTGGGACCCGAGAAGGGGGCGGCACGGCTACGAGGAGATCTTCGAGCGCTTCACCGGGGCCGGTGTCGCGGATTTCGTCCTGGACTGGCCGGGGGAGGCCCATCGGGAGGAATTCGAAAGAGTCGCCCGTGAGGTGATTCCGCCGCTGCGCGACAGCTGACGGAAACATCGCACACCACGGGGGATTTCACGACGCGATCCTGTCCCGCGTATCGGCCGGGAGGGCCCGGCCGGTACGCGAATGCCGTACGGGGGATCACAGGAATTCGGCAGTTCGTCGCAGACGGGCGGTTCGCCCGGGATTCGCGTGAAGAGAAGGTGTGACAGAGATGATCGAAGACGTGGCCGGCACGGCCACCACGGGGGCTTCGGACAACGGGGGTGCTCTGGGCAACGGGGGTGCTTCGGACCACGGGAATGCTCTGCACGACGGCGGTCCGGCGGACGGCGGTGGCGTGGCCGTCGGTGGCGTGGCTGTCGGCGGCGGGACGGTGGCGGAGCCCCTGCGGGGCCGCGGCGGGATCACCGTGACCAAGGCCGACCGCCAGTACGAGGACCTGGTCAGCGGCCTCAACCAGCGCTACGTCGCGGCGCCCGACTCGGTCCGGCTGGTGAGCACCACCGAGGAGGTCGTCGCCGTCGTCCAGGAGGCGGTCGACCGGGGCAAGCGGCTCGCCGTGCGCTCCAGCGGGCACTGCTACGAGGACTTCGTCCACAACCCGGAGGTCCGGATCATCCTGGACATGTCCGGCATGCACGCGGTGGGCTACGACCCCCGGCTCAACGCGATAGCCGTCGAGTCGGGCGCCACCAACCTGCGCACCTACCAGACCCTCTACCCGGAGTGGGGCGTCGTCGTCCCCGCCGGGTTCTGCTACTCCGTCGCCATGGGCGGCCACGTCAGCGGCGGCGCGTGGGGTCCGCTCTGCCGGCTGCACGGCCTGGTCGTCGACCACCTGTACGCGGTCGAGGTGGTCGTGGTCGACGCGGCCGGCCGGGCCCGCGCGGTGATCGGCACCCGCGACCCGGACGACCCGAACCACGACCTCTGGTGGGCCCACACGGGCGGCGGAGGCGGCAACTTCGGCGTCGTCACCCGCTACTGGTTCCGTTCGCCGGGCGCCACCGGGCGGGACCCGCGCGCCCTGCTGCCGAAGCCGCCCGAGGAGCTCCTGGTCAGCGCCGTCAGCTGGCCGTGGGACGAGCTGAGCCGGGACGAGTTCGTCCGCCTGGTCCGCAACTACGCCGACTGGCACGTGGCCCACCTGGGGCCCGACGACCCGGCGCGGGCGCTGATCAGCCAGCTGGTGCTCAACCACCGCAGCGCCGGCCAGATCGGCATGCTCGTCCTGGTGGACGCCTCGGCGCGGGGCGCCGAGCGGCTGCTCGCCGGCTACCTGGAGCGGATCGGCGAGGGCGTCACCGTGGAGCGCGGCGCGCTGACCCGGCACATGGGCGAAATGCCCGCGATGCCCCAGTTCGCGGCCCCGCGCCGACTGCCCTGGCTCCAGGCGGTCCGGATGCTCGGCACCACCAACGGGGTGCTCAACGACCCGACGCTGCGCGCCGAGTACAAGTCCTCCTTCATGCGCGCCGGCTTCCCCGAGGGCCAGCTCGACGCGCTCCACGCGCACCTCACCCGCGAGGACGTGACCAACCCGAACATCAGCGTGCAGCTGACCTCCTACGGCGGCCGGATCAACGCGGTCCACCCGGCGGCGACCGCGGCGCCGCACCGGGACGCGGCCTTCAAGATGCTCTGGCAGGTGTTCTGGAACGACCCGGCCGACGACGACCGCAACATCGGCTGGGCACGCGACTGCTACCGCGCGGTCTACGCCGACACCGGCGGGGTGCCGGTGCCGAACGGGGTCACCGACGGCTGCTACGTGAACTACCCCGACATCGACCTCAACGACCCGGGCCTCAACACCTCGGGGGTGCCCTGGCACGACCTCTACTACAAGGGGAACTACCCGCGCCTGCAGCGGATCAAGGCGGCGTGGGACCCGCTCGACGTGTTCCGGCACGGCCAGTCCGTCGAGCTGCCCACGGCCTGAGCGGCGGCCCGGGCGGCGGCTCGAAAGGCGGCCCCGGTGGCGGCTCGGATCGCGTCCCGGACGGATGCCCGGACGGATGCCCGGACGGATGCCCGGACGGGTGGCCCGGCGGGTGCTCGGCGGGGCCCGGACGGGTGCCCGGTGGGGCCCGCTCCGCGGCCGGACTGCCCGCCGCCGTGCCCCGCTGCCGCCGTGACCCTCGAAGGAGCCTTCCGATGACCTCCCTGCTCGCGATATCCGCCAGCCCCTCGGCCGGCTCGCGCACCGCCGCGCTGACGGCCCACCTGGTCCAGCTCCTGGCCGAGGCCGGCTTCCGGACCGGGCACGTCCGGGTCCGCGACCTGCCGGCGGCGGAGCTGCTCGCCGGGCGGGCCGACAGCGCCGTGCTGCGCGACGCCCTGGCCGCGGTGGCCGCCGCGGACGGGCTCGTGGTGGCGTCGCCCGTCTACAACGCGGCCTACAGCGGTCTGCTGAAGGCCTTCCTGGACGCACTGCCCCGGTCCGGGCTGGCGGGCAAGACGGTGCTGCCGGTGATGACCGGCGGGAGCCTCGCCCACGCGCTGGCCCCCGACTACGCGCTGCGCCCGGTGCTGACGGCGCTCGGCGCGCGGTACGTCGTCCGCGGCGCGTTCGTCCTCGACGCGGCGGTCGAGCCGCGGGACGGCGGGCCGCCGCGGCTGGCGCCGGAGGCCGCTCCCCGGCTGGAGCAGGCGGTGGCGGACTTCCTGGCCGCGCTGCCGCCGGACGTGCCCGGTGGACTGCCCGCGGCCGGGCGGTCCGGGCCGGGCGCCCTGGCGCGGAGATGACGACGGCGGTCCCCGGAGCCTCCGGGGACCGCCGTCGCCGTCCTGGGGGGGTGCGCAAAGTCCCGCCGGGTCCGCGACGTTGCGCAGACCCCCTAGCCCTGGGCCTCGTCGGCGGTGTGCGCAAGGGTGATCCCGTGCTGGGCGGCGAGCCGCAGCAGTCCGGCGATCCGGCCCTCGTAGGCCTGGACGCCGTCGGCGTCCTGGTCGGTCCGGGCTGCCGCGAGTTCCTCGCGGGCCCGGGCGAGCTGCTCGCGCAGCTCCTGGTCGAACATCGCTGTCATTGCCGGCCTCCAAAAGGTCGGTGCCGCTCCGGGGAATGCGCGGGGCAGTTCAGAGTCTACGAAGGTGAAGAACTCTTCAAGTCCCGCCCGCCGCGTCGCCCGGGGTGGCGTTTTCCTGGCGTACGTGCCGGCGGGTCGGTCCGCCGGCAGGCGGGCGGCGGGCGCCGCCGGGGCGCGCGGCCCGGGCGTGTGCGCCCTTGTTGTGCTAGCACTTCAGCGCTAGCTTGAATTTCATGGGTAAGAAGCAGCTGAACGTCCGGGTGGACGCCACCACCGCGGAGATGGCCCGGGAGCGGGCGGAGCAGCAGGGGATCAGCATGAACCAGTACATCGAGCGCCTGGTCCAGCAGGACATGGGCGAGGCCGGGCGGGCGTTCGTCGACGCCGCCGCGCAGTTCATGAAGGAGTACGAGACGGCCTTCCTCGCCGAGTTCGGCGAGCACGGAGACCTCCAGGACGTGCGCCGTTGAACCTGGAGGTCGACCTCTCATGGCTGCTCATGACAGCCGAGCAGTACACACCCGGTGACCCGCAGGTCACCGACTACGGATCGCTGCTCGCGGCGGTCACCCGCCACCAGGCCGAGATCTTCGACATCGCCGTCTACCCCGAACCGCAGGACCGCGCCGCCGCCCTGATGCACCAGCTCATCCGGGTGCCGGCCCTGGAGAAGACCAACGAACTGTTCGCCACCGCCGTCGCCTACGCCTACCTGGTGGCCAGCGGGTGCACCGTGGCGACCACCGCCCGTGAGGTGCGCAGCCTCGCCCGGGCCATCCGGGAGGGGCGGCTCGGGGTGTCCGGCGTCGCCGAGCGGCTGGCCGCCTGGGTGGTGGACGAGGCCGAGGGCGAGGACGTCAGCGGCGAGGACAACGAGGACGAGGAGTAGGCGCGGGTGCCTGGGCCTGGGCCTGGGCCTGGGCCTGGTGCCGGCCCGGCCGGGGCGCCGGCGGGTCGGGGCTCGGCCGGGTGGGCCCGCCGGTGCCGGCGGGCCCACCGCTCGCCGTCGGCTAGGCCGTGGCGGGCTCGGTCGTGGCGGGTTCGGTCGTGGCGGGCTCGGCGATCAGGGCCGTCGCGAACGGGCGGAAGCCCGCCCGGCGGTAGATCCGCGCGACGTCCTCGTCGGCGGCGGACAGGAAGACCGTCCGCACGCCGTTCGCCCGCGCGTGCGCGACCAGCGCCGCCGTGACCGCCAGGCCGAGGCCGCGCCGGCGGGCCGTCGGCAGGGTGCCGACGCCGGCCACCTCGGTGACCGGGCCGACCGGGTTGTGCTGGCCGGCGCAGAGCGCCGTACCGTCCTGGACGGCCGCGGCGAGCACGGTACGGCCGGCGGCGATCCGTTCGGCGATCCGCTCGACCGTGCCGTCGGAGGCCAACTGCTTCGCGGCTGCCGCCAGTTCGTCGGGACCGGCCAGGCCGGTGGCGGTGCCCGGCTCGCCGAACGCGAGGTGCGGGACGGCCACCGCGCTCGCGAGGTCCGGGTCCTCGGCGGCCAGCACCCGCACCGACACTCCCGCGGGCGGCGCGGTCTCCGGCAGGGTGGGCTCCTGGTCCGGGCCCAGCACCAGCAGCGGGTGCTCGTGCACCGTCAGCCCGGCCTCCTCGACCGCCGCGCGCAGCCGCGGATCGTGCTCGGCCACCCACTCGAAGGCCTGCGGCGCGCCCAGCTCGCGCTGGCGGGCCAGCACGCGCAGGACGTCCTCGGCGGTGACCGCCGGGCCGGTGTGGCCGAGCGCCGGGCGGGCGTAGTACGGCCAGCCCTCGCCCTCGCGGACGAACAGGCTCAGCGGCCCGAAGTCCTCGACGCGGGCGGCGCTGCGCGGTACGGCGTCGTAGTAGCGCTCGATCTCGTCGAGGAGGGGGCGGAGGGCGGGATCAAGAGCGGCGGCAGAAGTCACGCGGTGCATCCAAGCAGGCCGGTCGGGTTCCTGCCAGCGATTTGCGGTCGGCCCGCCGTGCGGGGGGTCGGCGCGCGGAGGGCCGGTCCGTGTGCGGACGGCCGGGTTTCCCGGGCCGCTGCCGCCCACTCCGGGGCCGGGCATATCGGACCGATTGTTGCCGAATGCTTACAGGCCGGGCGATCTTGTGTGCGGGCCGCGTGGCATCCTGGGGCCTTTACAGCTCCGCCGGACCGGACGGCGGGCGTCGGCACGGGGAGAGGCGAGGGGGATGACAGGCTCATGAGGCTCTGCTTTCTGGTCGAGGAGCACTACCGGCACGACGGCATGCCGCTCGACGTGGTGCGTCAACTCACCGCCTGGGGCCACCGGGTGGACGTGCTGCGGCCCGGGAACTCGCTGATGGCGATCTCCGAGGCGGTGCGGGCCGGCAGCCATGACGCCTGGGTGCTCAAGACCGTCTCCGGCGGACCCGGCCTGACCCTCCTGGAGGCGGCCGCCGCCGTCGGCCTCACCACCGTGAACGACGTCCGTTCCATCCGCGGCGTCCGGGACAAGGCGCTCGCCGCCGTGATCGCGCGCACCCGGGGCCTGCCGGTCCCGGTGACCTACGCCGCCGCCCGCTGGGAGTGGCTGGCCGAGATCCCGGCCGCCGAGTACCCGTTGGTGGTCAAGCCCGCCGACGGCAGCTCCGGTCGGGCCGTGCGGCTCGTCCCCACCCCCGAGCACCTGGTCGAACTCGGCCCCGAGCTGGCCGGCGAGGGCCTGCTGATCGCCCAGCCGTACGTGCCCAACTCCGGCACCGACCTCAAGGTGTACTGCGTCGACGGCGAGCTCTACGCGACCGAGCGCTGCTCCCCGCTCCACCCCGGCCAGGGGGTGCGCGAGCGGCAGGTGCCGCTCGGCGGCGACGTCGCGCGGATCGCCGCGCAGGTCGGGGAGGTGTTCGGCCTCGACCTCTACGGCGTCGACGTGCTGCTCGGCCCGGACGGACCGGTGGTCGTCGACATCAACGACTTCCCCAGCTTCCGCCAGGTGCCGGACGCGGTCGCCCGGGTCTCCCGCGCCGTGCTGCGGCTGGCCCGCACCGGCACGGCCGTCTCCGCCCCGGCGCCCGCGCTCGCGCAGGAGCCGTCCGGGCCGGTCGCCGAGCCGGTCCGGCTGCCCGTCCAGGGCGCGGCCGTGGCCGTGGGCGGCGCGGGCCCGTTCGACGGCCTCGGACGCGCCGACCTCGTCAACGGCGCGGTGGGCGGAACGCTGTGAGGATCGGCCTGCTCACCCCCGACCCCGGTCACCCGCTGCTCGCCGCCACCGCCGCGCTGCTGGCCCCCGACCACCGGGTCGAGAGCCTCGACGCCAACCGCGACGACCTCCCGCCCGCCGAACTCCTCGGCCCCGGCCCGCTCGCCGACGTGTACCTGCTCAAGGCCCGCACCCCGCAGGCCCTGGCGCTCGCTCGCCATCTGGAGGAGCGCGGCGCCCCCGTCGTCAACTCGGCCGCCGCGACGGCGTTCTGCCAGGACCGCACGGCCATGGCCGACCTCGCCCGGCGGTCCGGCCTGCCGTTCGCCGCCACCCGCACCGCCGCCGCCCTCACCGAACTGCCCGATCCCGACTACCCGTTGGTGATCAAGAGCCGGCACAGCCGCCGGGGCGACCTGGTCGCCCGGGTCGACGACGCCGCCCGGCTGCGCGCCCTCGCCGAGGAGTGGCCCGACGAGCCCGTGGTGGCCCAGCCCTACCTCGCCGGCACCGGCTGGGACCAGAAGCTCTGGGTCGTCGACGGGCAGGTGTTCTGCGCCCGCCGGCGCTCCGAACTCGCCGAACCCGCCGGCGAACCCGCCGACGGCGGGGCGTTCGGCCCCCGCGAGCTGCCCGCCGACCGCGCCGGGCTGGCCCGCCGGGTCGGCGAGGTGTTCGGCCTCGACGTCTACGGCGTCGACCTGCTCGACGGCCCCGCCGAGCCGGTCATCGTCGACATCAACGCCTTCCCCGGCATCCGCGGCCAGGCCGGCGCCCCCGAGGCCCTCGCCGCCCTCGCCCTGCGGGTGGCCCGGCGGGGCGGCGGCCACCGCGTCCCGGCACCACGGGATGCGCGGCGGGACACCGCCGGTCGTTAGGCTTGAGCCCTCCGGCCGGACCGCACGACCGGACGGCGAGAGAAGACGGACGTTGCTGCAGGACATCCAGCCCTACCTGGCCTGCCCGCACTGCGCGCAGGCCCTCACCCCCGACGGACGCGCGCTGCGCTGCCCGACCGGGCACAGTTTCGACGTCGCCAAGCAGGGCTACGTCAGCCTGCTCGCCGGTGACGCGCACACCGGCACCGGTGACACCGCCGACATGGTCGCC
The DNA here is from genome assembly GCF_040298365.1 of Kitasatospora sp. NPDC001603. Taxonomy (NCBI): domain Bacteria; kingdom Bacillati; phylum Actinomycetota; class Actinomycetes; order Kitasatosporales; family Streptomycetaceae; genus Kitasatospora; species Kitasatospora sp. NPDC001603. The sequence continues at coordinate 155,904 of NZ_JBEPAA010000009.1, read as the reverse complement.
GCCCGCAGCGACTTCCTCGCCGCCGGCCACTACCGCCCGATCGCCGACGCACTCGCCGAAGCCGCCGCCGCCGTCGCGCCGGACGGCCTGGTCGCCGACCTCGGCGCCGGCACCGGCCACTACCTCGCCCACGTCCTGGACGCCCTGCCCGACCGGCCCGGCGCCGCCCTCGACATCTCCAAGTACGCGCTGCGCCGGGCCGCCAGGGCCCACCCCCGGATCGGCGCCGTGGTCTGCGACGCCTGGCGGCCGCTGCCGCTGCTGGACGGCGCCGCCGGGCTCGTCCTCAATGTCTTCGCGCCGCGCAACGGCCCCGAGATCCGTCGTGTGCTGCGCCCCGGCGCCACCCTGCTGCTGGTCTCGCCGACGCCGCGCCACCTGCGCGAACTCGTCGGCGCGCTCGGGCTGCTCTCGGTCGACGAGGAGAAGCAGCGCCGGATCGACGAGAAGCTCGGCCCCCATCTGACACCGGCCGGGCGCCAGGAGGTCGAGTTCGGGCTGCGGCTGTCCGCCGCCGACGTCCGCACGGTCGTCGGCATGGGGCCGAGCGCCTGGCACACCGACCGGGAGCGGCTGGCCGCCCGGCTCGCCGACCTGCCGGACCCGGTCGAGGTCACCGCCTCCGTGACGGTCGCCGCCTACCGGCGCTGAGCGGGTGGGGCGGGGAGCCGGGGGTGCCGGGGAGCCGGGGGGAGCCGGGGGTCCTCGGCGGTGTGGGGGCCGTAGTCCCGGGCCGGTACACGGCATAGCCCCTGGTCGGGCTGCCGGGCCTCGTTGGGATGAAGGTGCCTCATTGGGATGAATCTGCCGGGCAGGCACGTTTCTGCCACCCGAGCGGGGGCTAACGTCCGACGGGTGAACCGCGACGCCACCCGGCCCGCAGCGCCGGCCCACCCCCATCAGCGGACCCCGGACCCAGGCCCGCCGCCCGTGCAGCGCCCCACCGTCGAGGAGATCCGGCTCACCTCGTTCAAGTCCTACCGGCGCGCGGTCCTGCCGCTCGCGCCCCTCACCGTGCTGTACGGGCCCGCCGGCGTCGGCAAGTCCAACGCCCTCGACGCCCTCGCCGTCCTCTCCCGGCTCGCCCTCGGCGAGGAGATCGGCGACTCCCTCGACGGCCTGCCCGGCCGCGGCGGCCCCCTCGGCACGGCCATCCGCGGCGGCCTCGACGGCTGCGTCCCGCACGGCCGCGACGCCGTCATCCTGGGCTGCACCGTCCGCTCGGACCAGGGGCAGATCCGGCTGGAGCTGGTCATCCGCACCGACGGCCCGGTCCGGATCGCCCGCGAGCAGCTCACCCTCGACGGCCGGACCCTCGTCGAGACCGGTGAGCAGGACCTCCGCCGCCACCGCGTCAACGTCGGCTGGCACAACGACACCCGGCAGGGCGACATCCACGCCCCCTTCCCGAACACCACCCTGATCACCGCCCAGATCCCGCTGCGGGTCGCCGGGTCCTCGCCCGGCGAACGGACGGTGCTGGCCGCCACCGAACAGGTGCTCACCGCCCTGCGCGAGGTCTTCCCCGTCCACCCCGTGCCCGGGCTGATGCGCGACTGGGCCCGCCCCGACCCGCAGGCCCGCCTGCTCGGCAGCGCCGCCAACATCTCCGCCGTGATCGCCCGGCTCAGCAACGAATGCGCCCGCCGGTACGGCCAGCTGCTGCGCGTCGTCCAGTCCGCCGCCCCGCACCCGCTGCTCGGGATCGACCTCGCCCACCGCGGCGCCGGGGCCGACGAACGGGTCCTCGCCGTCTTCGACGAGGGCGTCCTCGGCCGCACCGGCGCCGACCAGGCCTCCGACGGCATGCTGCGCCACCTCGCGTTCGCCGCCGTGCTGCTCACCGGCGCCGGGGTGCTCGACCTCGACGTGGCCACCGAGGTGCCCTGGGCGCACCGGCAGCTCACCGTGCTCGCCGAGGACCTCGGGGCGGGGCTCGGCACCGAGCAGGCGGCCTCGTTGCTGCGGCTCGCCCGGGAGATGGCCGGCCGCAACCAGCTGCGGGTGCTGGCCGCGCTCCAGGAACCGGCCGCGGTGCGGGAGGCGTTCGGCGGGCCGGGCGAACTGCCGCCCGGAGTCGCCCTGGTGGAGTGCCGGCGCGACCCCGGCTCCGGGCACACCGTGCTGCGCGCGGAGACCGCGCGGGTACCGGCCCAGGCCGCGCGCGGGGAGGCGGCGGGGCCGGTTCCGGGAGCGCCGGGGGTGGTCGGGCCACCGCGACGGGCGGCCGCGACCCGGGATGCGGTAGACCTGGACGGGTGAGCGAACGAGAGACGGAACCCGCCGGCCCCACCCTGGAGGGCCTGCGACAGCGGCTGACGGAGTTCGCCGCGGCGCGCAGCTGGGAGCCCTTCCACACGCCGAAGAACCTGGCCGCGGCGCTGACCGTGGAGGCCGGCGAGCTGCTGGAGATCTTCCAGTGGCTCACCCCCGAGCAGGCCGCCTCGGTGATGTCCGAGCCGGACGCGGCGCACCGGGTGCGGGACGAGGTCGCCGACGTCCTCGCGTACCTGCTGCAGTTCTGCACGGTGGTGGGCGTGGACCCGCTGACCGCCCTGGCGGCCAAGATCGAGCGCAATGAGCTGCGCTTCCCGGCGCCGGGGTCCGGGACGGGACCGGGGGCGGGGTCCGCGCACTGAGGGTCGGGTCGGGCCGGGGGCGGACCGTCGTGGCCGGGCCGGGCCGTGGCCGGGTCGTAGGCGGGTCGTGGGCGGGACCGTCGGGTTCCGGCTGTGGGCGGAACCGTCGGCCGGGCCCCGGCCTCGCCCCGTGCTGCGGTCGGCGTCAACCGGGCGTGGGCGAACAACCCCTGGGAGGGACAAGAGTTGTCCACAGCCCCGGGGTTGTCCACAGGTTCCGAGCAGGTGGCTGCGCCGATCCCTTCGCCGGCGCACGCTTTCGCCGTGACCAGGTGTCCACCGGTCGTACGGGTCCTACGGGCCGTACGACCGGGCGGGCACGGCGAGAACGGGTGGAAGGGGTGGCGGCCGATGGAGGCGCTGCGACTGATCAAGACGGCCCGGCACGCCCTGGCCGAGGCCAGGAACGTGTCCGACGTGCTGCTGGAGGCGCGGCAGGCCGCGCTGCTCACCGAGGCGGTGGGTGCCCGGCTGGCGGAGCTGGAGGATCCCGGACCGGACGACCTCGGGCTGGCGGGCCTCGGTCAGCAGCTGGCCGAGGCGGGTGCGCACGCGGCCGGCTGCCTGGACCAGTCCGCGGGCGACTCGTCCGCCCTGCTGGGCCTGGGCATCGGCGGCCGTGCCGGGCGGCTGACCGGGCTCGGTGAGATCGGCCCGGCCCTGGAGGAGCTGCTCGGGCTGCTCCAGGAGGTCGGCGAGACGCTGGTGGTGCTGGCCTGCGGGGCCGACACCGAGAGCCTCTACTGGACGTGCATCGACGGGGTCGACGCCGGCGCCGACTGCAAGGAGGTGGTGGGCCGGCTGCGGGAGGCCGTCCGACGGGCCGAGGGCGATCGGGAGACGACGGGCGACGAGGTCGGTCCACCGCCGGTCCCGCTCCCGGCGGCCGGACAGGGGTCGCCGTTACTGGTGCTCCGGCTCGGCCCGCCGGGTGACGGCGAGCCGGGACAGGAGGCTCCGCGGCCGGACTACCGGGTGCCGGGCCCGGCCGGTGCGCCGGAGGTGTCCGTGCCGGTGGGGTAGCCGCTCGGGGAGGTGCGCCGGGCGCCCGACGACTGCAGGTCGGCGAGGTCCGCGGTGACCGAGGCGAGCAGCTCCTGCATCTGCTCCAGCAGGCTCTTCGGGGTGGCGGCGCCGGTCGGCCGTGCGGCGGCCGACCCGGCCGGGTCGCTCGGGGACTGTGGCGCGGCAGGTGCCTCGGACCAGGGTTCGGACATGAGGGGGCCTCTTCGGATCGGTGGTGCGGCGTCAGGCGGGCGGCGGCGGGCCGGCCGGTGGCGCGGGGTGGCCCGCCGCCTCGCCGACGGTTCCGACGCCCCGCCGCAGCAACCAACGAATCTCCGCGCGGCCGGGTCACCGGGCACCACCCGATGCGGTCCAACTCCCGTCGACGGTAAGCCTCCCGGGTGAGCCCGGGTTGCCGCCGGCGAGCCGCCTCGGCTAGGCACCGGGCAGGCGGGCAGGCGGGCAGGCGGGCAGGCGGGCAGGCGGGCAGGCGGGCAGGCGGGCAGGCGGCCAGGCGGGCACGCGGGCAGGCGGGCACGCGGGCACGTGGCTGGGCCGAGTGGGGCCGGTGCGGCCAGTGCGGCCGGTGTCGGCACGGCCGTGCCCGTGCCCGGACCCGGCGACCGTCCGACTCGTCGTCCGGGCTGTCACCGGCCCGGACGACCAGCGCCTCGGGAGGGGAGCGGTGGGAGGGGTGGGGGTGGGCCCCCGAAGACGGGCAGACGCCACCCCGGGCAACCGCCCCGGAAAGCCGAAGCCCCGGCGCCGCCGAAGCGGCGCCGGGGCCCGAGACCTCGAAGGAGGCGATCAGTTGTGCGCGTGCAGCTCGGCGTTCAGACCGCCCCAGGAGCCGGCGCGGGCGATGACCTCGACCGCACCGGTCTGCGAGTTGCGACGGAAGAGGAGGTTGTCCTGGCCGGACAGCTCCACCGCCTTCGCCACCTTGCCGTCCGGGGTGGTCACCCGGGTGCCGGCGGTGACGTACAGACCGGCCTCGACCACGCAGTCGTTGCCCAGCGAGATGCCGATACCGGCGTTGGCGCCGAGCAGGCAGCGCTCGCCGACCGAGACGACCTGCTTGCCGCCGCCGGACAGGGTGCCCATGATCGAGGAGCCGCCGCCGATGTCGCTGTGGTCGCCGACCACGACGCCCGCGCTGATCCGGCCCTCGACCATGGAGGTGCCCAGGGTGCCGGCGTTGAAGTTGACGAAGCCCTCGTGCATCACGGTGGTGCCGGCGGCCAGGTGCGCGCCGAGCCGGACACGGTCCGCGTGCGCGATCCGCACACCGGAGGGGGCGACGTAGTCGGTCATCCGCGGGAACTTGTCGATCCCGTACACGGCGAGCTGGCCGCCCTGGGCGCGGACCGCCAGCCGGGCCTGCTCGACCTTCTCCACCTGCACCGGGCCGATGCTGGTCCAGGCCACGTTGGCGAGCAGCCCGAACAGGCCGTCCAGGCTCTGGCCGTGCGGCTTCACCAGACGGTGGCTCAGCAGGTGCAGGCGCAGGTAGGCGTCGTGCGCGTCGATCGGCTTCTCGTCGAGCGAGGCGATCGTGGTGCGCACGGCGACCACCTCGACGCCGCGGCGCGCGTCGGCGCGCAGCGCCTCGGCGGCGCCGGCGCCCAGCTCGGTCTCGGCCTGCTCGGCGGTCAGGCGGACGGTGCCGGCCGGGCCGGGCTCGGCGGCCAGGGCGGGGGCGGGGTACCAGGTGTCGAGGACGGTGCCGTCGGCGGCGATGGTGGCCAGACCGGCGGCGACGGCGCCGCTTGCGAGGGAGGTGGATTCAGCAGTCACATCGTGCACGTTAACGAATGCGGGCCGTCGGTGCCGAACACGCTCACCGTGCGGACGGGGCCGCAGGCCGCTCCGGGCGGCGGCACGGCAGGGTCCGGAGCCGTCGCGGAGGGGCCCGGAAGCGCCGTGCGCGAGGTCCCCGGCGGGCCGTCGCGGGGCCTCCCCGGGAGACCACGCCACGCCCGGGCGCGCGGAACCCGGTGCCCGGCGCGCAAAACCCGGTGCTCGGCGGGCGGGAGCTGGGCAATACTCGGGCCGGTGTTCATGTCGATCTCCACCACCGGTACTGCCGAGAGCCCGGCCACCGACCTCGGCTTCCTGCTGCACAAACACCCCGGCAAGGTCCAGCGGTTCGGGACGTCGCACGGCGAGGCCCACGTCTTCTACCCGGAGGCGGGCGACGAGCTCTGCACGGCCGCGCTGCTGCTCGACATCGACCCGATCGCACTGGTCCGCCGCGGCCGGGGCAAGGGGCGGGGCGGCTCGCCGGACTTCGCGCTCGCGCAGTACGTCAACGACCGCCCCTACGCCGCGTCCTCGCTGCTCGCGGTGGCCCTGCGGACGGTGTTCCGGTCGGCGATGAAGGGTGTCTGCGAGGCCCGCCCCGGGCTGGCCGAGCGTCCCCGCCCGCTGCGGATCGCGCTGCCCGCCGTGCCCGCCAACGGTTCGGGCGAGGGCGGCGGCCCGGCCATGGTGGCCCGGCTCTTCGAGCCGCTGGGCTGGCAGGTCGAGGCGGTGGCGATCCCGCTGGACGAGGAGTTCCCCGAGTGGGGCGAGTCGCGCTACGTGCGGGTCGAGCTGTCCTGCGCGACCGTCCGCCTCGCGGACGCGCTCCAGCAGCTCTACGTCCTGCTGCCGGTGCTCGACGGTGCCAAGCACTACTGGGTCGCCCCGGACGAGGTCGACAAGCTGCTCGCCGCCGGCGAGGGCTGGCTGGCCGACCACCCGGAGCGGGCCCTGATCACCCGTCGGTACCTCTCCCGGCGCTGGTCGCTCACCCGGACCGCGATGGAACGCCTGGAGCTGGCCCGGCTCGCCGAGGCCGACGACCGCGAGGTCGAGGAGATCGACAACGCGGTGGACGACACCGACGGCTCCGAGCCCGGCGCCGCGCACCCCGCAGGCGCCGAGCCCGCCGAGCCCGCCGAGGAGGCGGCGCCGGGGGCCGCGCCGAAGCAGCCCCCGCTCGCCGAGCAGCGCCGGACGGCGATCCTGGCCGCCCTGCGCGAGGTCGGGGCGGCCCGGGTGGCCGACCTCGGCTGCGGGCAGGGCGAGCTGATCGGCGCCCTGCTCAAGGACGCCCGGATCACCGAGGTGCTCGGGGTCGACGTGTCCGCCCGGGCGCTGTCCGCGGCGGCCCGCAAGCTGCGGCTGGAGCGGATGCCGGAGCGTCAGGCGGCCCGGGTCAAGCTGGTCCAGGGCGCGCTGACGTACACGGACGCGCGGCTGAAGGGCTTCGACGCGGCCGTGCTCTGCGAGGTGATCGAGCACCTGGACGTGCCCCGGCTGCCCGCCCTGGAGTACGCGGTGCTCGGGGCGGCCCGCCCGTCGGCGGTCGTCGTCACCACGCCGAACGCCGAGTACAACGTCCGCTGGGAGAGTCTGCCGGCCGGCCACGTCCGGCACGCCGACCACCGCTTCGAGTGGGACCGCGCGCAGTTCCGTGCCTGGGCCGAGCGGGTGGCGCGGACGTACGGCTACACCGTCGTGATCCGCCCGGTCGGGCCGGAGGACCCCGAGGTGGGGCCGCCGACCCAGCTCGCGCTGTTCCGCGTCGGCACCCCGGTCGAGCCCACGGCCCCAACAGCCGGCTCCCCCGTCTCCCCCGACCCGGCGGCCGCCGGCGGCTCCACTGCCGCCGCCGGCACCACCGCACCCGTCCGCACGACGCCCGAAGGGGGCGAGCCCCGATGACGACCGACGACGCCGCACAGTCCCCGAGCCCCACCGGGCCCGCGCCCACCACCGCGGAGACCCCCGGCACCTCCGGCACCCGCACCGCCGGGGCGCGCCGCCTCCCGGTCACCGACGTCTCCCTCGTCGTCCTGATCGGCACCAGCGGCGCGGGCAAGTCCAGCTTCGCCCGCAAGCACTTCCTGCCCACCCAGGTGATCTCCTCCGACTTCTGCCGCGGCCTGGTGGCCGACGACGAGAACGACCAGTCCGCCTCCGCCGAGGCCTTCGACGTGCTGCACTACATCGTCGGCAAGCGCCTCGCGGCCGGCCGGCTGACCGTCGTGGACGCCACCAACGTCCAGTCGGAGGCCCGCAAGCAGCTGATCCGGATCGCCCGCGACCACGACGTGCTGCCGATCGCGATCGTGCTGGACGTCCCCCCGGGCGTCTGCGCCGAGCGCAACCGCTCCCGCCCGGACCGCCAGCTGCCCGCGCACGTGGTCCCGCGCCAGCACCGCGAACTGCGCCGTTCGATGCGGGGCCTGGAGCGCGAGGGCTTCCGCAAGGTGCACGTCCTGCGCGGCGAGGCCGAGGTCGAGGCCGCCGAGATCGTGCCCGAGAAGCGCTTCAACGACCTGCGCCACCTCACCGGTCCGTTCGACGTCGTCGGGGACATCCACGGCTGCCGCTCCGAGCTGGAGACGCTGCTCACCCGCCTCGGCTACGCCCTCGCGCGGGACGACGCCGGCCGCGCGGTGGACGCCGTCCACCCCGAGGGCCGCACCGCCGTCTTCGTCGGCGACCTCGTCGACCGCGGCCCGGACACGCCGGGCGTGCTGCGCCTGGTGATGGGCATGGTCGCGGCCGGGCACGCGGTCTGCGTCCCGGGCAACCACGAGAACAAGCTCGGCCGGGCCATGGACGGCAAGAAGGTCACCGTCTCGCACGGCCTCCAGGAGTCGCTGGACCAGCTGGCGGGGGAGTCGGAGGAGTTCCGCGCCGAGGTCCGGGCGTTCATGCGCGGCCTGGTCAGCCACTACCTGCTGGACGGCGGCGCCCTGGTGGTCTGCCACGCCGGCCTGCCGGAGAAGTACCACGGCCGGGCCTCCGGCCGGGTGCGCTCGCACGCGCTCTACGGGGACACCACCGGCGAGGCCGACGAGTACGGCCTGCCGGTGCGCTACCCGTGGGCGGAGGAGTACCGGGGCAGGGCCCTGGTGGTCTACGGCCACACGCCGGTGCCGGTGGCGAGCTTCCTCAACAACACCATCTGCCTGGACACCGGCTGCGTCTTCGGCGGCAGCCTGACCGCGCTGCGCTACCCGGAGCGCGAGCTGGTGAGCGTCGAGGCGGAGCAGGAGTGGTACGCGCCGGTCCGGCCGATGATCACGGACGCGCCCGGCTCGCGCGAGGGCCGTCCGCTGGACCTCGCGGACGTGGCCGGCCGCCGGGTGGTCGAGACCGCGCTGCACGGCCGGATCGCCGTCCGGGAGGAGAACGCGGCGGCCGCGCTGGAGGTGATGAGCCGCTTCGCGATCGACCCCCGGCTGCTCGCCTACCTGCCGCCGACCATGGCCCCGAGCGCGACCTCGCGCCGCCCCGGCTACCTCGAACACCCGGAGGAGGCCTTCCTCGCCTACCGCGAGGACGGCGTCCGGCAGGTGATCTGCGAGGAGAAGCACATGGGCTCCCGCGCGGTCGTGCTGGTGGCCCGGGACGACACCGCGCTGGAGAAGCGGTTCGGGCTGGCCGGCCCGGGGGCGATCTGGACCCGGACCGGCAGGGCGTTCCTCGGCGACGACGGCCTGACCGCCGCCGTCCTGGGCCGGCTGCGGGCCGCGGCCGAGAGTTCCGGGCTCTTCGACCGGCTGGCCACCGGCTGGCTGTTGCTGGACACCGAGCTGATGCCGTGGTCCTTCAAGGCCACCGAGTTGCTGCGCCGCCAGTACGCGGCGGTCGGCGCGGCGGCGCGCGCGGCGCTGCCGCAGGTGCTCACCGCGCTGGACCAGGCGGCTGGCCGCGGGCTCGACCTCTCCGCGCTGACGGCCCGCCAGCGGCAGCGCGCCGCCGACGCGCGGGCCTTCACCGAGGCGTACCGGCGGTACTGCTGGCCGACCGAGGGCCTGTCCGGCATCCGGCTGGCGCCGTTCCAGGTGCTGGCCGCCGAGGGGGCGAACCTCGCGGTGCGCCCGCACGACGAGCACCTCGCCTGGATCGACGGCCTGGTCGACGCCGACCGCGCGGCCGAGCCGGACGCCCCGGTCCTGCACCGGACGGCCCGGCTGCTGGTGGACACCGGTGACGAGGCGTCCGTCGCCGCGGCCGTCGCCTGGTGGGAGGAGCTCACCGGGGCGGGCGGCGAGGGCATGGTGGTCAAGCCGCTGGTCTCGCCGGCCCGGGGCAGGGCCGGGGAGGGCCGCCCGGGCGGGCTGGTCCAGCCCGGGGTCAAGGTCCGCGGCCGCGAGTACCTGCGGATCATCTACGGGCCCGACTACACCCAGTACCTGGACCAGCTGCGGCAGCGCTTCCTCGGGCACAAGCGCTCGCTGGCGCTGCGCGAGTACGCGCTGGGCCTGGAGGCGCTGGACCGGCTCGCGGCGGGCGAGCCGCTCTGGCGGGTGCACGAGCCGGTGTTCGCCGTCCTCGCGCTGGAGTCCGAGCCGGTCGACCCCCGGCTGTAGGGCGGGACCGCGGGGGCCGGCCTGCGCCGCCCGCCGCGCCCGGCCCCCGCCGGCGGGCCTCGTCCGGGCGCCGCGCCACCGGGGCGGACCGGGCCCCGCGGGCACCCCGCGGAGTCCGGCCCGCCCCGCGAGCACCCCGCGGAGTCCGGCCCGCCCCGCGCCCGGTACCGTCGCCCGTCTCGGCGGGCCCGGCCGCGCCCCGGTTCGCCCGGTTCGCCCGAGCGGCCGGGGGTGCCCAAGCCCCGGCTGGACGGACTGCCGCGAAGGCTTTGCATACAAATTCCAAGCGTCGTATACAATTGCCGCTTCGCCGTTCGTCCACGTCACCCCAGGAGCCCGGCATGGCCTTCAACCTCCGGAACAGGCACTTCCTCAAGGAGCTCGACTTCACTCCCCAGGAGTTCCGTTTCCTGGTGGACCTCGCCGCTCAGCTCAAGGCGGCGAAGTACGCGGGCACCGAGCAGCCCCGACTGCGGGGCAAGAACATCGCGCTGATCTTCGAGAAGACCTCCACCCGGACGCGCTGCGCCTTCGAGGTCGCCGCCCACGACCAGGGCGCCACCACCACGTACCTGGACCCGTCCGGCTCGCAGATCGGCCACAAGGAGTCGATCAAGGACACCGCACGGGTGCTCGGCCGGATGTTCGACGGCATCGAGTACCGGGGCCACGGCCAGGAGGTCGTCGAGGAGCTGGCCGCCCACGCGGGCGTCCCGGTCTGGAACGGCCTGACCGACGAGTGGCACCCCACCCAGCTGCTCGCCGACGTGCTGACCATCCAGGAGCACACCGCCAAGCCGCTGCCCGAGGTGGCCCTCGCCTACCTCGGCGACGCCCGCTCCAACATGGGCAACTCGCTGCTGGTCACCGGCGCGCTGCTCGGCATGGACGTCCGGATCGTCGCGCCCCGGGCGCTCTGGCCCGCCGAGGACGTCCGCAAGGCGGCCGAGGTGCTCGCCGGGTCGACCGGCGCCCGGATCACCCTCACCGAGGACGTCGCCGCCGGGGTGGCCGGCGCCGACTTCCTCTACACCGACGTCTGGGTCTCGATGGGCGAGCCCAAGGAGGTCTGGGCCGAGCGGATCGAGCTGCTCAGGCCCTACCAGGTGTCGATGGACACCGTCCGGGCCACCGGCAACCCGGCCGTGAAGTTCCTGCACTGCCTGCCCGCCTTCCACGACCTGGGCACCGTGGTCGCGCGGCAGCTGCACGAGCTGACCGGGATGGCCGAGCTGGAGTGCACCGACGAGCTGTTCGAGTCGGACCACTCCATCGTCTTCGACCAGGCGGAGAACCGCCTGCACACCATCAAGGCCGTCCTGGTCGCCACCCTCGGGTCATAGGGATCGCCGGACGGCCCCTGGCGGCGGTCAGAGCTTCAGCTTGACGCAGGCGGCCCGGTCGCCCGCGGCGTGCGGTCCGGCCGGGGTGCCCGCGTGCAGGACCAGCGAGCGGGCCTCGCCCGGCCGGGGGTGCCAGGCCACCGAGCCGGCCGCCGAGCCGGCGCCCCGGCCGTCGGTGCGCAGCGTCAGCCGCAGCTCGTTGCGGTCGTTGGCGTAGGCGGGGTCGGTGGACGGCTGCACCGGGTCCACCGCGTGCTGGTAGTGCGGGCCGGAGGCGGCCGGGTCGGCCCCGCAGGAACCGGTGTGCAGGTGCGCCGGGAACTCGTGGTCCGGAGCGAGCCCGGACACCGTCATGGTCAGCAGGGTCTGCCCCGGCACCGAGCGGTCCACCACCACGCGGACGTGCGAGCCGTACGGCACCAGGTCGGCGGCGTGGCTGATCGCGGTCGGCGGGACGAAGGCGGACGCCGGGTCGAAGGCCGCCTCGACCACCGAGACCATCCGGGCCCCGGCGTCACCGGCGTCAGCGGCTTCACCGGAGGTCCCGGCGCCGCCGGACCCCTCGGAGAGCGGGGACGCCGGCGCGGCCTGGGCGGCCCGGGCGGGGGGAGCGGTCGCGGCGGTGGCGGCGGGCGCCAGCAGGGCGAGCGGGAGCAGGGCGGCGGCGATCGGACTGGGCATCGGCGGGCCTTCCGGGGAGCGGGCGAGCGGTACGGCGGACGCCGTGCTCAACGGCGGTCGCCACCGAACGGACACCCCCGGCACGCGCCCGGTCTTCCCGGGCCGCCCACACCGGCTCGGCCGCCCCGCCTGCGCCCGGTCCCCACCCCGGTCCCCACCCCGGTCCCCACCCCGGTCCCCGCGCCGCCGCCGCCTCGCCGGAGCCCCGGTCCCCGCCCCGCGAACACCGCTGGACACCCGGCCTTGGGGGCCGCGTCACGAGGGGTTCGGAAGAGATGTGCCGGGCGCGGGCAGCGTGGAGGTGGTGCCGACGTGGCGGACGCGCCGCCATGCACTATGGTTTATCTCGACATCGAGATAACTGCCCATTACTCTATATCTCGACATCAAGATACTTGCCGAGAGGCGCTCACCGGCGGTGCGGGCAAGGTCAGCCTAAGTAAGGCTGACCTTACCACCGTGGCGGCCGGATACCGCACGAAGCACCTAGAAGGAGTCAGTCGTGTCCGCGAACAGCTTCGACGCCCGCAGCTCGCTGCAGGTGGGCGACGAGTCGTACGAGATCTTCAAGCTCTCCGCCGTCGAGGGTTCCGAGCGGCTGCCCTACAGCCTCAAGGTGCTGCTGGAGAACCTGCTCCGCACGGAGGACGGCGCGAACATCACCGCCGACCACATCCGCGCGCTCGGCAACTGGGACGCCGACGCCCAGCCGAGCCAGGAGATCCAGTTCACTCCGGCCCGAGTGATCATGCAGGACTTCACCGGCGTGCCGTGCGTGGTCGACCTCGCCACCATGCGTGAGGCCGTCAAGGAGCTGGGCGGCGACCCGGCCAAGATCAACCCGCTGGCCCCGGCCGAGCTGGTCATCGACCACTCCGTCATCGCCGACAAGTTCGGCACCCCGGACGCCTTCGTCCAGAACGTCGAGATCGAGTACGGCCGCAACAAGGAGCGCTACCAGTTCCTGCGCTGGGGCCAGACCGCGTTCGACGAGTTCAAGGTCGTCCCGCCCGGCACCGGCATCGTCCACCAGGTGAACATCGAGCACCTGGCCCGCACCATCATGGTCCGGGGCGGCCAGGCCTACCCCGACACCTGCGTCGGCACCGACTCGCACACCACCATGGTCAACGGCCTGGGCGTGCTGGGCTGGGGCGTCGGCGGCATCGAGGCCGAGGCCGCGATGCTCGGCCAGCCGGTCTCCATGCTGATCCCGCGCGTGGTCGGCTTCAAGCTCAACGGCCAGCTGCCGGCCGGCACCACCGCCACCGACCTGGTGCTCACCATCACCGAGATGCTGCGCAAGCACGGTGTGGTCGGCAAGTTCGTCGAGTTCTACGGCGAGGGCGTCACCGCGATCCCGCTGGCCAACCGCGCCACCATCGGCAACATGTCGCCGGAGTTCGGCTCGACCTGCGCGATCTTCCCGATCGACGCCGAGACCATCAACTACCTCAAGCTCACCGGCCGCAGCGAGCAGCAGCTCGCGCTGGTCGAGGCGTACGCCAAGGAGCAGGGCCTCTGGCACGACCCGTCGGTCGAGCCGGTCTACTCCGAGTACCTGGAGCTGGACGTCTCCACCGTCGTCCCGTCGATCTCCGGCCCGAAGCGCCCGCAGGACCGCGTGATCCTGGCCGAGGCCGCCGACAAGTTCGCCGAGGCGCTGCCGACCTACTCGGCCGAGGCCTCGAAGCCGACCGCGGTGACCGCCCCCGACGGTTCGAGCTACGAGATCGACAACGGCGCGGTCGTGATCGCCTCGATCACCTCCTGCACCAACACCTCCAACCCCTCCGTCATGCTGGGCGCCGCCCTGCTGGCGAAGAAGGCCGTGGAGCGTGGCCTGACGGTCAAGCCGTGGGTCAAGACCACCCTGGCCCCCGGGTCCAAGGTCGTCATGGACTACTACGAGAAGGCCGGCCTGCTCCCGTACATGGAGAAGCTGGGCTTCAACCTGGTCGGCTACGGCTGCGTCACCTGCATCGGCAACTCGGGCCCGCTGCCCGAGGAGGTCTCGGCCGCGGTCAACGAGTCCGACCTGGCCGTCGTCTCGGTGCTCTCCGGCAACCGCAACTTCGAGGGCCGGATCAACCCCGACGTCAAGATGAACTACCTGGCCTCCCCGCCGCTGGTGGTCGCCTACGCCCTCGCGGGCAACATGAACGTCGACATCACCCGCGACGCGCTGGGCCAGGACGCCGACGGCAACGACGTCTTCCTCGCCGACATCTGGCCGTCGGAGCAGGAGGTCGCCGACACCGTCGCCGGCTCCATCGACGAGGCCATGTTCGACAAGGGCTACCAGGACGTCTTCGCCGGTGACCACCGCTGGCAGTCGCTCCCGGTCCCGACCGGCAACACCTTCGAGTGGGACGCCGAGTCCACCTACGTCCGCAAGCCCCCGTACTTCGAGGGCATGGCCAAGACCCCGAGCCCGGTGACCGACATCGCCGGCGCCCGCGTCCTGGCCAAGCTGGGCGACTCGGTCACCACCGACCACATCTCCCCGGCCGGCAACATCAAGCCGGGCACCCCGGCGGCGCAGTACCTGACCGCCAACGGTGTGGAGAAGCGCGACTTCAACTCGTACGGCTCGCGCCGCGGCAACCACGAGGTGATGATCCGCGGCACCTTCGCCAACATCCGCCTGCGCAACCAGATCGCGCCGGGCACCGAGGGCGGCTACACCCGCGACTTCACCCAGGCCGACGCGCCGGTGTCGTTCATCTACGACGCCTCGCAGAACTACCAGGCCGCCGGCATCCCGCTGGTCGTCCTGGCCGGCAAGGAGTACGGCTCGGGCTCGTCCCGCGACTGGGCCGCCAAGGGCACCGCGCTGCTGGGCGTGAAGGCCGTCATCGCCGAGTCCTACGAGCGCATCCACCGCTCCAACCTGATCGGCATGGGCGTCCTGCCGCTGCAGTTCCCGGAGGGCCAGAACGCCGAGTCCCTCGGTCTGACCGGCGAGGAGACCTTCTCCTTCACCGGTGTGACCGAGCTCAACGAGGGCCGCACCCCGGCCACCGTCAAGGTCACGGCCGTCGGCGCGGACGGGAGCAGCAAGGAGTTCGACGCGGTCGTGCGCATCGACACCCCCGGCGAGGCGGACTACTACCGCAACGGCGGCATCCTGCAGTACGTGCTGCGCAGCCTGATCGGCTGAGCACCGCACGGGCGGCGGGGCTGAGCGGGGAAGAACGGCTCCGCCGGTAAAGAGGCAGTCAAGAGGCCGGATCGCGTCAACGCGGTCCGGCCCCTTGTATGTCCGGCCCGAATGGACTAAACCTCTGTTTCAGCTTGGTCCAGACCATTTGACGCTGAATCAGAGAAAGCCGCAGGTCTTCTCCCATGCGCATGATCAGTCGCACCGCCGCCCTCATCGCCGCCGCCACGGTGGCCGCCGCCCTCGCGGCCCCCACGGCCCAGGCCCACGACCGTGACCACGGCCCGAAGCTGAAGGGGCAGCGGGTCGGCTACTTCACCCAGTGGGGCGCCGACAGCTCCGCGAAGCGGGTGCAGGAGTCCGGTCAGGCCGAGAAGCTCACCGTCATCAACTACGCCTTCGGCAACGTCTCCGCCGAGGGCACCTGCTTCGAGTCCAACGAGGCCGGCCAGGGCGACGCCCTGAACGACTACCAGCGCCCGTTCTCCGCTGCCGACTCGGTGGACGGCGTCGCCGACCGCCCGGGCCAGAAGCTCAAGGGCCACTTCAACCAGCTGCGCAAGCTCAAGGCCGAGAATCCGCAGCTCAAGACGGTGATCTCGCTCGGCGGGTGGAGCTGGTCCAAGTACTTCTCGGACGCCGCCGCCACCGAGGAGTCCCGCCGGAAGTTCGTCTCCTCCTGCGTCGACCTGTACATCAAGGGCAACCTGCCCCAGCTCGGCACCGCCGAGGGCGGCAAGGGCGTCGCGGCCGGCGTCTTCGACGGCATCGACCTCGACTGGGAGTACCCGGGCGGCGGCGGTGACGCCGGCAACGTGGTGCGCCCCGAGGACGGCCGCAACTTCACCCTGCTGGTGCAGGAGTTCCGTCGCCAGCTGGACCAGCTCAGCGGCCGCAGGGGGCCGCACTACCTGCTGACCGCCGCGGTGGCCGCCAACGAGACCGTCGCCGCCCGGCTGGACCTGCCGGCGCTCTCGCGCTCGATGGACTGGCTCAACCTGATGACCTACGACCTGCACGGCCCGTGGGAGGGCACCGGCCCGGCCGCCCACCACGCCAACCTGTACTCCGACCCCAAGGACCCGTCGCCGCTGCAGCGCAGTGCGGACAAGGCGGTCGACTACTACACCCAGCACGGCCTGCCGGGCTCCAAGACCGTGCTCGGCGTGCCGTTCTACGCCCACGGCTGGACCGGGGTGGCGGCCGGAAAGCAGGGCGGCCTGTACCAGCCGGCCACCGCGGCCACCGCCGACTTCACCTACAACGAGGTCTCCCGGCTGCCCGGCAAGGTCTACACCGACCGTGACCACGGCGCGTCCTGGAAGTACGACGGCACCAACTTCTACAGCTACGACAACGCCGAGGTGCTCACCCAGAAGGCCCGCTACACCCGGTGGAACGACCTGGCCGGGGTGATGGTCTGGTCGCTGGACGGCGACGACGCCGACGGCAGCGCGCTCGCCGCCCTGGACCGCGGCCTCCAGCGCGGCTGACCGCTCCCGACGCGGGACCCCTGCACGGCCGGCCTCCGACGCGGGACCCCTGCACGGCCGGCCTCCGACGCGGGACCCCTGCACGGCCGGCCTCCGACGCGGAACCCCCAACGCGGAACCCCCGACCCGGAATCCCCGTACACCGGCCCCCGACGCGGGAGCCCCCGCCGCGCGCACGCGCGGCGGGGGCTCCCGGGGGACGGACCGTCGTGCCTCAGACGCCGTCGCAGGCCCGCGCCCGCAGGGCCCGGGCCAGGTCGTCCCGGCGCTCCAGCACCAGCCGGCGCAGCGCCGGCGCCGCCTCCGGGTGGCCGGCCAGCCAGGCGTCCGCCTCGGCCAGCGTCTCCTCGCCGACCTGGGCGTGCGGGAAGAAGCCGCCGACGATCCGCATCGCGATCTCGATGGTCCGCTCCGACCAGATCCGCTCCAGCAGCTTGAAGTACGGCGCCGCGTAGAGCGCGGTCAGGTCGCGGTGCGCGGGCAGCGCGAAGCCGGCGATGTTGGCCTCGACCAGCGCGTTGGGCAGCTCCTCCGAGTCGATCACGGCGGACCAGGCGGCGGCCTTGGCCTCCGGGGTCGGCCGGGCGGCCAGGCACTGGGTGTACTGGCGCTTGCCGCTCGCGGTGTTGTCGGCCGTCAGCTCCCCGGCCAGCTCCTCGTCCGAGGCCTGGCCGGCCGCGGCCAGCGCCAGCCAGAGCGCCCAGCGCAGCTCCTGGTCGACGTCCAGGCCGTCGATCCGGGCGGTGCCGGCCAGCAGGCCGCGGACCAGGCCCAGGTGCTCGGAGCCGTTCGCGGTCTGCGCCAGGAAGCGGGCCCAGGCCAGCTGGTGGTCGCTGCCGGGGGCGGCGGCGCGCAGCTCGCGCAGCGCGCCGTCGGCCAGCAGCCGGCCGCCCTCGCCGCGCCAGGCCGGGTCGGCGTAGAGGTCGACGGCGCCCTTGGCCTGGAGGTGCAGCGACTGCAGCACGCCGATGTTGGCCTCCCGCCCGGCGAAGCGCAGCACCAGGGCGATGTAGTCGCGGGCCGGCATCAGGCCGTCCCGGGTCAGGTTCCACACGGCGGACCAGGCGAGCGCCCGGGCCAGGTCGTCGTCGAGGTCGCCGAGGCCGCTGCGCAGCGTCTCCAGCGACTCGGCGTCGAAGCGGATCTTGCAGTAGGTCAGGTCGTCGTCGTTCAGCAGCACCAGGGCGGGCCGGGGCCGGCCGGCGGCCTCGGTGACGACGGTGCGGGCGCCGGTGACGTCCAGCTCGATCCGGTCGGTGCGCACCAGCGCGCCCTCGGCGTCCCGGTCGTAGAGGCCGACGGCGATCCGGTGCGGGCGCAGGGTGCTGCCGTTGCCGGCGTCCTGGAGGACGGCGAGCTCGGTGATCCGGCCCTCGGCGTCCACGGTGAGCTGCGGGGTCAGCGAGTTGACGCCGGCGGTCTGCAGCCAGGCGGCGGCCCAGGACTTGAGGTCGCGGCCGCTGGTCTCCTCCAGGATGTCCAGCAGGTCGGCGAGTTCGGTGTTGCCGAAGGCGTGCCGCTTGAAGTAGCGGCGGGCGCCCTCGAAGAAGGCCTCCGAACCGACGTACGCCACCAGCTGCTTGAGCACCGAGGCGCCCTTGGCGTAGGTGATGCCGTCGAAGTTGAGCTTGGCGTCCTCCAGGTCCCGGATGTCCGCGGTGATCGGGTGCGTGGTCGGGAACTGGTCCTGGCGGTAGGCCCAGGCCTTGCGCTGGTTGGCGAAGGTGATCCAGGCGGAGGAGTACCGGGTGCGGGCGCCGATCAGCGCGTAGGAGCCCATGAAGTCGGCGAAGGACTCCTTCAGCCACAGGTCGTCCCACCAGCGCATGGTGACCAGGTCGCCGAACCACATGTGCGCCATCTCGTGCAGGATGACGTTGGCCCGGCCCTCGTAGGCGGCGTCGGTGACCTTCGAGCGGAAGATGAACTCCTCGCGGAAGGTGACGCAGCCCGGGTTCTCCATCGCGCCGATGTTGTACTCGGGGACGAAGGACTGGTCGTACTTGCCGAAGGGGTACGGGTAGTCGAACTCCTCGTGGAAGAAGTCGAGTCCGAGTTTGGTGACGCCGAGGATCTCGTCGGAGTCGAAGTAGGGCGCGAGCGACTTGCGGCACAGCGCGGCGAGCGGGATCTCCAGGGTGGTGCCGTCGGCCAGCGTGCGGCTGTAGTGGTCGGTGGCCACGTGGTACGGGCCGGCCACGACGGCGGTGAGGTAGGTGGAGATCGGCTGCGTCGGCGCGAACCGCCAGGTGCGGGCGGCGCCGTCGTCGGTCACCTGCTCGTGCACGGCGTTGGACCGGACGTCCCAGGCGGCGGGCGCGGTGACGGTGAAGGAGAACGGGGCCTTCAGGTCGGGCTGCTCGAAGGTGGCGAACACCCGGCGGGCGTCGGCCGGCTCGTAGTGGGTGTAGAGGTAGGTCTCGCCGTCCACCGGGTCGGTGAAGCGGTGCAGGCCCTCGCCGGTGCGGCTGTACGCGCAGTCGGCGTCCACCACCAGGACGTTCTCCGCGGCGAGGCCGTCGACGTGCACCCGGGCGCCGTCGAAGGCGGTGGCCGGGTCGAGCGCGCGGCCGTTCAGGGTGACGGCGCGGACGGCGCTCGCCAGCAGGTCGAGGAAGGTCGAGGCGCCCGGCTCGTCGCACCGGAAGGCGATCGTGGTGGTGGAGCGGAAGGTGGCGGCCGCCGGGTCGGGGGCCGAGGTCACGTCCAGCCGGACCTGGTAGCTGTCCACGGCCAGGATGCTGGCCCGGTGCTGGGCTTCGTCGCGGCTCAGGTTCTTGCCCGGCACGGCGGTACTCCTTTGTCCGGCTCGCACGGTGGTGCGGTCTCAACTGGTGCGGTGGGTGCTGCGCGTCGTGGTGCTGCTGCGGGGCATCCTTTCACGCCGCCCGCGCCGGTACCATTGCACAAACCGGGGCGCCGGTACGGAATCAGCGGCGCCGCGCGGGCGTTCGGGATCGGGTGGGCCCCGTGCCGGGGACCGCCCCGCATCTCACCGAAGGACGACAGCCGTGACGACTGCCGCTGAGCGCAAGACCGCCGACTTCTGGTTCGACCCGGCCTGCCCGTGGGCCTGGATGACGTCCCGCTGGCTGATCGAGGTCCAGCAGCTGCGCCCGGTGGACGTGAACTGGCACGTGATGAGCCTGTCCGTGCTGAACGAGCACCGTGACCTCCCGCAGGACTACCGCGAGCTGCTGGACAGCGCCTGGGGTCCGGTCCGGGTCTGCATCGCCGCCGCCCAGCAGCACGGCGACGAGGTGCTCGGCCGGCTCTACACCGAGCTGGGCACCCGCTTCCACAACCAGGGCCTGCCCCGGACCCGCGAGACCGTCGAGGCGGCGCTGGTCGCGGCGGGCCTGCCGGCCGGGCTGGCGGACGCCGCCGACACGGACGCGTACGACGAGGCCCTGCGCGCCTCGCACAAGGAGGGCATCACCCTGGTCGGCGAGGACGTCGGCACCCCGGTGATCGCGGTCGAGGGCGCGGACGGCGAGCGGGTGGCCTTCTTCGGCCCGGTGGTCACCCCGGCCCCGCGCGGCGAGGCCGCCGCCCGGCTCTGGGACGGCACCCTGCTGGTCGCGTCGACCCCGGGCTTCTACGAGATCAAGCGCACCCGTACCGCGGGTCCGTCCTTCGAGTAGCGGACGGCCCGCCCGCACCGGCGGGCGCCACGCGCGAGGGCCCGGTACCGCCGAGGAGCGGTACCGGGCCCTCGCGCGCGCGGCGGGACCTGTCGGACAAGCCCTAGCGGGCGGCCGCGGCGTCCCGGCGCTGCTTGAGCAGGCCGGCCCCGATCAGCAGCGCGACGAGCACGCCGGCCGCGTACAGCTGCTGCCGGTTGCCCTCGGTGGTGGTCATGAGCGCCAGGATGCCGACCACGGCGGCCATCGCCACCCAGGTCAGGTACGGGAAGCCCCACATCCGGACGGTGAGCAGCTCGGGCGTCTCGCGCTCCAGCCGGCGGCGCATCCGCAGCTGGACGACGCAGATGAAGAACCAGACCACCAGGATGGCGACGCCGGTGGTGTTCATCAGCCAGGTGAAGACGGTGTCGGGCCAGAACTTGGAGGCCAGCACGGCGCCGAAGCCGAACAGGCAGGAGGCGACCACGGCCAGTCGCGGCACCCCGCCGCTGACCCTGGCCAGCGCCTTCGGGCCCTGGCCGCGGGAGACCAGCGAGTACGCCATCCGGGAGGAGCCGTAGATGTTGGCGTTCATCGCGGAGAGCAGGGCGATCAGCACCACGGCCTCCATGATGGTGCCGGCGCCGGGCACGCCCAGGTGCTGCAGGACGGTCACGTAGGGGCCGTTCTCGACGACCGACGGGTCCTTCCAGGAGACCAGCGTGACGACCAGGGCCATCGAGCCGATGTAGAAGATCGCGATGCGCCAGACCGCCGTGCGCACCGCGTTGGCGACGTTGCGCTTGGGGTCGTCGGACTCGGCGGCGGCGATGGTGACGGTCTCCAGGCCTCCGTAGGCGAAGACCGAGGCGAGCAGGCCGACGATCAGGCCGCTGACGCCGGTGGGCAGGAAGCCGCCCTGGCCGGTGAGGTTCGTGGCGCCGGGAGCGCCGGGGCCGAGCACCCCGGTGACGCCCAGCGTGCCGATCACCAGGAAGGCGACGATCGCGGCGACCTTGATGGTGGCGAACCAGAACTCGAACTCGCCGAAGTTCTTCACCGCGGTGAGGTTGCTGGCGCAGAAGAAGACCATGAAGAGGCCGACCCAGACCCAGGCGGAGACGCCGGGGACCCAGCCGTTGACGATCTTGCCGGCGGCGGTGGCCTCGGCCGCGACGCCGCAGCAGAGCATCACCCAGTACATCCAGCCGGCGGTGATCCCGGCCCACGGGCCGATCTCCTTCTCCGCGTGCACCGAGAACGAGCCGGAGGCCGGGCGGGCCGCCGACATCTCGCCGAGCATCCGCATGATCAGCATGACCAGCAGGCCGGAGAGGGTGAACGCCAGGATGATGGCTGGTCCGGCCGCCGCGATGCCCGCCCCGGAACCGACGAAGAGGCCGGCGCCGATGACCCCGCCGAGCGCGATCATCGAGAGGTGGCGCTGCTTCAGGCCGTGCGAGAGCTGCTGCCCGCCGGCCGGTGCTTCGGCGGTGGAGGTCGTCCCGGGCGCCGTGGGCGCGGAGGTACGGGCCATGAGGTGGGAATCCAGACTGTTCGGAATGCGGTGCGAATGGCCCAATATCCGGGGGCACCGCTGTCCATGCCAAGAATGACGCGCCCGGGCTCACGATACGGACCGGATCGTGACGGTATTCGGCCGGATCGCTCACGGTCCGTGGCCGCGAGGGGGACGGATCCGACAATCACGGCCGCCGGGGCTTTGTCCGGTTCCCTGACGGTGCCGGCGGCGATCACCACGTAGGTTCACAGGTGTTCACTCACCTGATCATCCGATCGCCGACCGTCCCCGTGCGGAGGAAACCCCGATGGCCACTGCCACCACCCCGACTGCCACCACGTCGATACTGAGCCGCGGCGTCCTCGCCGACCTGCTGCCCGCCGCGTCCGGCCGGTTCGGCGCCCAGGCCCGCGACCTCGTCCTGGTGACCGGCGGCGCCGCCCTCACCGGTCTGGCCGCCCAGTTCTCGGTGACCGTCCACGGCTCCCCGGTGCCGGTCACCGGCCAGACCTTCGCCGCGCTGCTGGTCGGCACCGCGCTCGGCGCCCGTCGCGGGATCGCCTCGCTCGGCCTCTACCTGCTGGCCGGCATGGCGGGCCTGCCCTGGTTCGCCGAGGGCGCCTCCGGCTGGTCGATCCCCACCCTCGGCTACATGATCGGCTTCGTCCTGGCCGCCGCCCTCACCGGCGCGCTGGCCCGCCGGGGCGCCGACCGCACCCCGCTGAACACCGCCGCCACGATGGCGCTCGGCACCCTCGCCATCTACGCCGTCGGCGTGCCGTACCTCGCCTTCTCGCTGGGTGTCCCGCTGTCCCGCGCCGCCGAGCTCGGCCTCTACCCGTACCTGGTCGGCGACGCGCTGAAGGCCGTCCTCGCGGCCGGCGTCCTGCCGCTCGCCTGGAAGCTGCTCGGCAGGCGCTGACCGGTCCGCTCCCGGGCCGGGCGCCCCGCGGGCCCGCTCGGCCGCCCCCTGCGCGGCCCGGGTGCGCGCACGTGCCACACTCATGGCATGCGCGTGTACCTGGGCTCGGACCATGCCGGATACGAACTGAAGAACCACCTCGTGGAGTGGCTCAAGGAGGCCGGCCACGAGCCGGTCGACTGCGGGCCGCACATCTACGACGCGGCCGACGACTACCCCCCGTTCTGCCTGCGCGCCGCCGAGCGCACCGCGGCGGACCCGGAGGCGCTGGGCGTCGTGATCGGCGGTTCGGGCAACGGCGAGGCGATCGCCGCCAACAAGGTCAAGGGCGTCCGTGCGGCGCTGGCCTGGAGCGAGCAGACCGCCTCGCTCGGCCGCGAGCACAACAACGCCAACGTGATCTCCGTCGGCGGCCGGATGCACACCCAGGAGGAGGCGACCCGCTTCGTCGAGGTCTTCCTCAACACCCCGTACAGCGGCGACGCCCGGCACACCCGCCGGATCACGATGCTGAGCGAGTACGAGGTCACCGGCGAGCTCCCGCCGATCCCGGCCCACCACCCGCAGGGCTGATCCACCCCGTCGACCACCTCCGCCGGCCGGCCGCGCTCCCCAGCGCGGCCGGCCGGCGCGTCTGCGGGCCCGCGCGCCGTCCTGTGTGATCGGCCACAGCGCCCGCCCCGCCCGTCCGGCGCGCCGACGGCGCCGCGCCCGGCGCGCGGGTGCGGCCCGCACGGTTCGTACGCCCAACCGGCGTACGCCTCCTGACGCAGCGGCCGACGCCCGCCGCGATCGGCCGAAACCCACTGGCGCGCCCGCGCCACGGCGGCGCCGCCCGCGCCCGGGCCGTCGACGCCGACCCGTACCGGTGGATATGGTCGGTCCCCATGGCTGGCAGACCGCCGGGCGAAACGCCCCAGACGACTGCGACGAGGCCCGGCGCCGCCACGGCGCCCGACCCCGTGACGGCCCGGTTGCGCAAGAAGCTCCGCCGGGTCCGCCGAAGGCTGCGCACCGCCGGTGTCGACTACTTCCGCGGCGGCGCCGCCGACTGGCCGGTGCTCTGCGTGCTGGCCCTGCTCGTCCCGCTGCTGATCCTGCTCAACATCTGGATCCCCGCCTGGGTCCCGCCCACCTCACTGGTCCTGCCGATCCTGGCCGCCGCCCTGCTGCTGCGCCCCGGCAGCCTGGTGGTGCTCTACGCGCTGGCCGCGCTCGGCCTCTCCGCCGAATCCGTAATCCACACCGGCCAGCGGGTCGCCAGCGCCGATCCGGACGCCTACACCTACGGCGTCACCCCCGGCGCCGCCCTGGTGGTCGGCGCGGCCGGGGTCGGCGGCCTGCTGCTGGCCCAGTTCCGCAGCCGGGTCGGCGTCCCCTGGTGGGGCGGTTCCACGATGCTCTTCGACCTGCGCGAGCGGCTGCGGGTGCAGAGCCGCGTCCCGGAGCTGCCGGACGGCTGGCACGCCGACATGGCGCTGCGCCCGGCCGGCGGGCAGTCCTTCTCCGGGGACTTCGTGGTCGCCGCCCGGACCGGCCCCGCCCAGCGGGTGCTGGAGGTGGTCCTGGCGGACGTCTCGGGCAAGGGCATGGACGCCGGTTCGCGGGCCCTGCTGCTCTCCGGCGCCTTCGGCGGCCTGGTCGGCTCGCTGCCCGCGCACGACTTCCTGCCCGCCGCCAACGGCTACCTGCTCCGCCAGTCCTGGGAGGAGGGCTTCGCCACCGCCGTCCACCTGGTCCTCGACCTGGACACGGGGGAGTACGAGCTCCTCTCGGCGGGCCACCTGCCCGGGATGCAGCGGCTCGCGGGCGCCGGGCGCTGGGAGATCAAGGAGACCACCGAGGGTCCGCTGCTCGGCATCTACGACGGTGCCAAGTTCGAGGGCGTGCGGGGCCGGCTCAACCGCGGCGACGTCCTGATGCTCTGCACCGACGGCATGGTCGAGGCGCCCGGCCGGGACCTCTCGGACGGGATGGACCGGCTGATGGGCGAGGCCGACCGGCTGGTCCCCGGCGGCGGTCCGGGCGCCGGCGCGGGCGCCGCCGCCCGGCTGATCGAGACGGTCGCCCGGGACATCAACGACGACCGCGCCGTCCTGCTGCTCTGGCGCGACTGACGCGTGCGTCCCCGCCGGTCCGGCCCGGGAGGCCCTGACCGGGCCGGTTCCCCCCGACGGGCGGGCGGGCGGTTCCCGGGCACATGCCGCGGGCAGCTGCTGTCAAGCCTGGGAGCTGATCTTCGGCCATTTCCGACCCGCCGTCACCGGAGCGGACCAGCCCGTTCCGGTCCGGCCCGCCGACCGTTTCCCGGCCGCTCAGCGGCGCCCCACCGACGATTCGTCAGAACGGCTCCGCTATCGTCTCGGTCGGCGGAAACTCGTCTCGCATCGCAGGATATCGGCGTTCGGCTGACAGTCAGACCTTTACGCAATCGGCACGGTCGACCACACTGAGTCCGGGCGGGACTGGTCAGGACTCGGGGGATGGGGGCGCCACATGCGGCACGACGGACACCGTCCGGCCGTACCGGACTCTCCTTCCGGCCGCGACACGTCGGACGAACTGCCGTTCCGCCTCGGGACCGTCGGACAGGCCGGGGTCCGGCTTCGCAGGGGTCAGCCGATGGCGCCCCGCTATGAAACGAGGAAGTGAGTCCGGGTGGCACTCTCCGTCTCCGCACTGGTCCTGTTCGGCGTCATCTGCTTCATCTTCATCCGCAACAAGCAACTGAAGGTCGGGCACGCGATCCTGGCCGCCCTGTTCGGCTTCATGCTCAACCAGAGCACGGCCGCCAAGCCGATCCAGGACTTCCTGAGCCAGATCGCCAAGAGCATCTCCAACATCGCCAGCTGACCCCCGGCCCCGGTCGGGGCCCCGAGAGCGGGTTCAGCGGGGGAGGAGGCCGGCCGCCCGGGTCACCGGTCGGCCCGTCTGGCCTGCCGCCAGCGGGCGAACAGCCCGCGGGCCCGGGCCGCCGCCAGGGCCCGCGGCCGAACCGTGACGGGCGCCGCCGCGCCCGTCGGCGCGGTCGTCACCACCGCCGTGTCCGGGGCCGTCAGCAGCACGAACAGCCGTGCCCAGCACAGCCGTTCGCCGCGCGGCCAGTCCAGCGCGCGCAGCGCCGCCGACGCGGCCTCCGACACCTCCCCGTTGACCCGGACCTCGGCGACGTCGTCCCCCGACTTGCCGCCGAGGAAGAGCTTCACCCCGTTCAACTGCCGCCCGGCCAGGTCCGGCAGCAGCGCGGGCGCCAGGGCGGGCAGCACCCGGTGCTCCGCCAGCCAGCCGGCCAGCCGTTCGTTGCCGAAGCCGAACACCGCCGCCGGCCCCTGCACGGCGTGCCAGCCGGGCAGTTCCGCGTGATCGGCGTGGTCGGCGTACTCGCCCCGGCGTTCCCGCAGTTCGACCAGCGCCGCCGCGGTGGTGGTCGCCCACATCCGCACCGCGTTGTCGAGCTTCTCCTCCTCGGTCTTGCCGAGGCCGGCCGAGCAGTCCCAGACCACCGGCGCGTCCGCCCGGCCCAGCCGCAGCACGAAGCCCAGGTCGACGTGGCCGGCGCCGTCGATGCCGGGGTGCTCCCGGACGGCCACCGCGGTGGTGCCCGGACCGCGCACCACCTCGCCGTCGACGGTGAATTCCTGCCCGAAGCGTGCCATTTCCCGGACCACAGAGCGCTGTATGACGGCCAGTCGGTCCTGGGGACGCACCGGACACTCCTTCACCCTCGGGTTCGCAGCGTTCTCGAACTGCTCTCGAACTACTTTCGAACGCCGCCGAGGCTATCGGCCCGGAGCCCTGCCGGGAAACCGAAGCGGACCGCCGCCCGTCGGCGTGAGCCCGGCTCTCCGGTCGCAGAAATGTCCCTTATGCACCATTTTGGGTAGCGGCAACCGTAGGCCACCCGCCTGGAGAACCGCATGCCCCGCACCGACCTGACGCCCGCTCCGCCGCTGCTCACCCCGGACGGCACCGGCCTGGTCGCCGAGATCGAGGCGTACCTCGCCACGCTGCCCGCTCCGGCGCGCGCCCCGGCGCCCCACCTCCGGCCGCCGTACGTCTGCCCGCTCGGCTCGACCGTGCAGCCGTGGCACGCCGGCCACCCCTCGCCCCGGGCCACGCTGCTGGACCGCGCGCTGCGCCGGCCGCCCCGTCCGGTGCCGGTGAGCGCCGCCGAGCACCTGCGGCTGGCCTCCCGCTACATCGGCGCGGCCGGCTGGCTGCAGGGCGCGATGTGGGACGGTGCCGGCCGGGTCTGCCTGCTCGGCGCCCAGGCCGCCGTCCTCGCCCACGGCTACGGGACCCCGGACACCGTCCGCACCGCCCGGACGCAGCTGATGGAGGTGCTGCACGCCACCGGCCGGCCCGCGGCCTCCCCGGACGAGTTCAACGACCGGCCCAGCACCCGGCAGGCCGACGTCCACCAGCTGCTCGACCGGGCGGCGGCCCGCGCCGGACGGCTCGGCCTCTGACGGACCGCCGGGCGGCCCCGGTGCCGACGGGCGGCGCCGGGTGCTGACGGGAGGCCGGGAAACGCGACGGCCCCGGAACGACGGTGACGTCGTGCCGGGGCCGGGCGGTCGGAGCGGGTGACGAGAATCGAACTCGCGTGACTAGTTTGGAAGACTAGGGCTCTACCATTGAGCTACACCCGCGCGATCCTCCGGCCGTCGCCGGACGGAAGGTCGGGAACAGCGTACCTGGTCCGGTCGCCCGAGCGCACACCACATTCGTTCCGGGGCCCCGGATATGTCGCCGACCGGGCGGGGCCCGGCGTGTACGCTTCCTCTCGGCACCACGGGGTGTGGCGCAGTTTGGTAGCGCGTCCGCTTTGGGAGCGGAAGGCCGTCGGTTCGAATCCGGTCACCCCGACAGTGCGGCAGGGTCTCGTCCTCGGCGGGGCCCTGTTGGCGTCTCCGGGGGTCCCGAGGGGTCCGGTCGCCGGCCCGTGGGCGCGGAAGACCGGGCCTGTTGTCCTTTGCGGCCCGGTCCGGCATGGTGAATGGTTGACCTTTCACCAAATGCTGGAGCCCGGATGAGCCCGATGAGGATGAACCCCAAGATCGCGGTCGGAGTCGTCTTCGTCGCCTCGCTCTTCATGTCGATCATGGACACCACGATCGTCAACGTCGCCCTGCCGGCGATCGGCCGGGAGTTCGGCACCGATCCGGCCGGGGTCGGCGTGATCAACGTGGGCTACCTGGTCAGCCTGGCCGTCTTCGTCCCGCTCTCCGGCTGGCTGGGGGACCGCTTCGGCACCCGGCGGGTCTTCCTCGCCTCGCTCGCCCTGTTCACCGTCGCCTCGCTGCTCTGCGGCGCGGCCGGCTCGATGACCTCGCTCACCCTCTACCGGATCCTCCAGGGCGCGGCCGGCGGCCTGCTCACCCCGGTCGGGATGACCATGCTCTTCCGGGCCTTCCCGCAGGAGGAGCGGATGCGGGCGACCCGCATCCTGATGCTGCCCACCGCCGTCGCGCCGGCCGCCGGGCCGGTGCTCGGCGGCTGGCTGGTGGACGGCTGGTCCTGGCACTGGGTCTTCATCGTCAACGTGCCGGTCGGCCTCGCCGCCCTGGTCTTCGGGCTGCTCGCGCTGCCGGACTACCGCGCCGAGCGGGCCGGGCGCTTCGACGCGGCCGGCTTCCCGCTCTCCGCCGTCGGCTTCGGCGCCGCGATGTACGCGCTCTCCGAGGGCGCGTCGCAGGGCTGGGGGAGCGCGCGGATCGTGGCCTCCGCGCTCGTCGGCGGCTGCGCGCTGGCGGCCCTGGTCGTGGTCGAGCTGCGCCTGCCCGAGCCGATGCTCGACCTGCGGCTCTTCCGGGACCGCATCTTCCGCACCACCAACCTGCTCTCGCTCTTCTCCGGCGCCGCCTTCCTCGGCATGCTCTACCTCTTCCCGCTGCTGATGCAGGACGCGCTCGGCATGGACGCCCTGCACAGCGGTCTGATGGTCTTCCCCGAGGCGCTCGGGGTGATGCTCGCCTCCCAGATCGCGAGCCGCCTGTACCCGAGGATCGGCCCGCGCCGGATCCTGGCCACCGGCTCCGCCGTGGTGGCCTGCTGCCTGGCCCTGATGGCCACGATCGGGCCGGACAGCAACCTCTGGGCGGTCCGCGCCCTGATGTTCGTCACCGGGTACGCGATGTCGCACGTCTTCATGCCCTCGCAGACCGCCGCCTTCGCCACGATCGGCGCCCGCGACACCGGGGCCGCCTCCACCCTCTACAACGCGCAGCGCCAGCTCGGCTCCGCGCTCGGGGTCGCGGTGCTCGGCACCGTGCTGACGGCCGTGGGGGCCGTCACCGTGAACGCCTCGGGTACGCCCGTGGCGAACCTCGCCGCCTACCGGGCGGCCTTCCTCACCGCCGCCGGCCTGGCGCTGGCGGCGGCCGCGATCTCCTTGCTGGTACGGGATTCCGACGCCGCCGCCACCATGCGCGCGGTACCGGCCGGGGGTACCGGTGAGGGGGCGGCGGAATCCGTCGCGGAGCCCGTCGGGAAGGGCTGAGCGACCCCCGGCGGCGACGTCCTGGCGTCCGCCTTTCGTGGTACCGGTAGGATGGGGCGCTGGCGGTAGTCCCTGTGGCGTCAACCCAGGTCAACCGCACGAGGGCGAGGAGTCACGCTCACCGTCCACCCCCCACGGGAGATGCAGCTCCAACCGCCCATCGCCCGTCTCGCCCGACCCGCCCGCACCGGCCCAGGCCGGCGTCGATGGGGAGGGCGGAGGCAACCTGACCGCAAGCCCATAGGAGACCAAACCGTGAAGAGCGCCGTCGAGACTCTGAACCCGACCCGGGTTCGACTCACCGTCGAGGTGCCCTTCGAGGAGCTCAAGCCCAGCCTCGACGCGGCGTACAAGAAGATCAACCAGCAGGTCTCGGTCCCGGGCTTCCGCAAGGGCAAGATCCCGAACCGTGTCATCGACCAGCGTTTCGGTCGTGGCGCCGTGCTGGAGGAGGCCGTCAACGACGCCCTCCCGCGCTTCTACACGCAGGCCGTCGACGAGGGCAAGATCGAGGTCCTCGGCCAGCCCGACATCACCAACATCGAGGGTGTCGAGACGATCGCCGACGGCGGTGACCTGAAGTTCACCGCCGAGGTCGACATTCGTCCCGAGATCACCCTTCCGGACTTCTCGACCATCGAGGTCACCGTCGACCCGATCGTGGTCACCGACGAGGACGTCGACAAGTCGCTGGAGCAGCTGCGCGAGCGCTTCTCCTCGGTCAAGGACGTCGAGCGCGCCGCGGCCGCCGGCGACATCGTGGTCGTCGACCTGGAGGCCAAGGTCGACGGCGAGGTGCCGGAGGACGGCATCGCCAAGGCCGTCAGCTACGAGATCGGCTCCGGCCGTCTGATCGACGGCATCGACGACGCCGTCGTCGGCCTGGAGGCCGGTGGCACCGCCACCTTCTCCACCGAGCTCAAGGGCGGCACCCAGGCGGGCAAGACCTCCGAGGTCACCGTCACCGTCACCGCCGTCCAGGAGAAGGAGCTCCCCGAGCTGGACGACGAGTTCGCCCAGCTGGCCAGCGAGTTCGACTCGCTGGAGGAGCTGCGCGGCGACTCCCGCAAGCGCCTGGAGCGCATGAAGGAGTACGACCAGGCCACCCAGGCCCAGGAGAAGGTGCTCGACGCGCTGCTGGCGCTGGTCGAGATCGAGTTCCCGGAGAAGCTCCTCAAGGACGAGATCGAGACCCGCAAGCACAACCTGGAGCACCACCAGCTGGAGCCGATGGGCCTCAACCTCGCGACCTACCTGGAGACCCAGGGCAAGACCGAGGAGGAGTTCCTCGCGGAGACCGAGGAGCAGGCGAAGAAGGGCATCAAGACCCAGTTCGTCCTGGACCAGATCGTCGCCGACGAGGAGCTGGGCGTCGACCAGCAGGAGCTCACCGAGCACCTCATCCGCCGCGCCGCCGGCTCCGGCCTGACCCCGGACCAGTTCGCGCAGCAGGTCGTCCAGGGTGGCCAGGTGCCGCTGCTGGTCGGCGAGGTCGCCCGCGGCAAGGCGCTCGCCACCGTGGTCGAGGCCGCCAAGGTCGTCGACACCGAGGGCAACGAGATCAACTTCGACGACGACGAGACCGACGAGTCGGCCGAGACCGTCGCCGCCGAGGCGCCGGCCGCCGAGGCCGACGCCGAGGAGAAGACCGAGGCCTGACCGCCCCGGTCCGACTGACGCAGTAGCGGGCCCGGACGCCGTACGCGGCGTCCGGGCCCGTCGCGTTCCCCGGCCGACCGCGTTCCCCGCCGGTCGCGGCGGCCGGCCGCCCCGGCCGCGCCGTGAACCCTGCGCTCACAGCGAACAGTTCGGCGTGAGGGATTCTGCGGCCCGGCCTGCGCGTTAGGGTCCTTGGACAGCAACAATCACACCGTGATACCCGGAAGCTGTGCGACACCGTGAGGGCCGTGGCACGGCCCTCCAAATCGACTGAGCAGGTGGCTAAGTGACGTTCCCGCAGATGCAGATGCCTGGCCCGATGGCGCCGCACGCCGCCTCTGGTGACGTGCTCGGCGGCCTGGGCGACCAGGTCTACAACCGGCTGCTCAACGAGCGGATCATCTTCCTCGGCCAGCAGGTCGACGACGACATCGCCAACAAGATCACCGCCCAGCTGCTCCTGCTGGCCGCGGACCCGGACAAGGACATCTTCCTCTACATCAACTCCCCGGGCGGCTCGATCTCGGCCGGCATGGCGATCTACGACACCATGCAGTACATCAAGAACGACGTCGTCACCATCGCGATGGGCATGGCCGCCTCGATGGGCCAGTTCCTGCTGACCGCCGGCGCCAAGGGCAAGCGCTTCTCGCTGCCGAACGCCAACATCCTGATGCACCAGCCGTCCGCCGGTCTCGGCGGCTCGGCCACGGACATCCGCATCCAGGCGGAGCAGCTGCTCCGCACCAAGAAGCGGATGTCCGAGCTGATCGCCTTCCACAGCGGCCAGTCCTTCGAGCAGATCACCGCGGACTCCGACCGCGACCGCTGGTTCACGCCCGAGGAGGCCCTGGAGTACGGCCTGATCGACGCGATCATGCACAGCGCCGCGGACGTCCCCGGCGGCGGCGGCACGGGCGCCTGAGCCTCGGCCCGGCTCCCACGAGACCACAGCCACAACGCTCCGGAGGACTAGAACCCCCATGAACATCCCCAGCCTGTCCAGCGCCAAGGCACGCGTCGAGGACATGCGCGCCGAGGGCCGCTACATCGTCCCGCGCTTCGTCGAGCGCACCTCGCAGGGCATCCGTGAGTACGACCCGTACGCCAAGCTGTTCGAGGAGCGCATCATCTTCCTCGGCTCGCAGGTCGACGACGTCTCCGCGAACGACATCATGGCTCAGCTGCTCTGCCTGGAGTCGATGGACCCGGACCGCGAGATCCAGATGTACATCAACTCGCCCGGTGGCTCGTTCACGGCGCTGACGGCCATCTACGACACCATGCAGTACGTGAAGCCGGACATCACCACCGTCTGCATGGGCCAGGCCGCCTCCGCCGCCGCCGTGCTGCTCGCGGCCGGCACCCCCGGCAAGCGGATGGCGCTGCCGAACGCCCGCATCCTGATCCACCAGCCGTACACCGAGACCGGCCGCGGCCAGGTCTCGGACCTGGAGATCCAGGCCCGTGAGATCTTCCGGATGCGCGAGCAGCTGGAGGAGATGCTCTCCAAGCACTCCAACAAGTCGGTGGAGCAGGTCCGCGACGACATCGAGCGCGACAAGATCCTCACGGCCGAGGAGGCCGTCGAGTACGGTCTGGTCGACCTCGTCATCTCCACCCGCAAGGCCTCGCTGACCTCCTGAGGCCGGCACTCTCCCGCCCTGCCCCCGTCGGGGCGGGGCGAAGCTCCCGGGCGGGGCGCGCAAGGAGTCGCGCGCCCCGCCCCCGGCGCATCGGCGGCGCGGCCGCCGGCATCTGTTCGGTATCAATTCGCCCAGGGCGTAGGGCAGACCTGGCGAAGAGGACGGAATCAGGGGCCCGGCAGAGTACCGTCGGATAGCGAGACCGGGCGCCGTCGGCGTGTACGGTCCACAGCACCAGGCCCCGGAACCCCCGCGGGGCCCCTGGCGAAGGGGAAGCACCTCGTGGCACGCATCGGAGACGGTGGCGACCTGCTCAAGTGCTCGTTCTGCGGCAAGTCGCAGAAGCAGGTGAAGAAGCTGATCGCCGGCCCAGGCGTGTACATCTGCGACGAGTGCATCGACCTGTGCAACGAGATCATCGAGGAGGAGCTCGCCGAGACCTCCGAGGTGCGTTTCGAGGAGCTCCCGAAGCCGCGCGAGATCTACGAGTTCCTGGACCAGTACGTGGTCGGCCAGGACCTCGCCAAGAAGGCGCTGTCGGTGGCGGTGTACAACCACTACAAGCGCGTGCAGGCGGGCGAGGCCGGCCGAAGCGGCGGCAACGGCCGTGAGGACGCCATCGAGCTGGCGAAGTCCAACATCCTGCTGCTCGGCCCGACCGGCTCCGGCAAGACGCTGCTCGCGCAGACGCTGGCCCGGATGCTGAACGTGCCGTTCGCGATCGCCGACGCCACCGCGCTGACCGAGGCCGGGTACGTCGGCGAGGACGTCGAGAACATCCTGCTGAAGCTGATCCAGGCGGCCGACTACGACGTCAAGAAGGCCGAGACCGGGATCATCTACATCGACGAGATCGACAAGGTCGCCCGCAAGAGCGAGAACCCGTCGATCACCCGGGACGTCTCCGGCGAGGGCGTGCAGCAGGCCCTGCTGAAGATCCTGGAGGGCACCACCGCCTCGGTGCCGCCGCAGGGCGGGCGCAAGCACCCGCACCAGGAGTTCATCCAGATCGACACCACCAACGTGCTGTTCATCGTGGGTGGCGCGTTCGCCGGCCTGGAGCGGATCATCGAGGGCCGCGCGGGTGCCAAGGGCATCGGCTTCGGCGCGAACATCCGCTCCAAGCGGGAGCAGGACGCCAGCGACCACTTCCGTCAGGTGATGCCGGAGGACCTGGTCAAGTTCGGCATGATCCCGGAGTTCATCGGCCGCCTCCCGGTGATCACCAGCGTGCACAACCTCGACCGCGAGGCGCTGCTGCAGATCCTCACCGAGCCGAAGAACGCGCTGGTCAAGCAGTACCGCAAGCTCTTCGAACTGGACGGCGTCGAGCTGGAGTTCTCCCGCGACGCGCTGGAGGCGATCGCCGACCAGGCGATCCTGCGCGGCACCGGCGCGCGCGGCCTGCGGGCCATCATGGAGGAGGTGCTGATGTCCGTGATGTACGAGGTGCCCTCGCGTCAGGACGTCGCCCGCGTGGTGGTCACCGGGGACGTCGTCTCCAAGCACGCCATCCCCACGCTCGTCCCGCGTGACATGATCAAGCGGGAGCGGCGCGACAAGAGCGCCTGACCTTCCGCGTGAAAGGGCCCCCGGAGACCGTCGGTCGGTCTCCGGGGGCCCTCGCGTTCCGCGCCGCGGGCGGAGGAGGTTACTTCGCCACCTCGGCGACCGCGCGCAGGTCGCGGGCGTCGGCCGCGAGCTTCTCCAGGTCCGGCGCCTTGCCGTCCTCGGGCGCCTGCATCAGCAGCACCAGGGTGCTGTTGTCGGCCCAGGCGCAGATGCCCAGGTCGGTGCCGGACTGGGTGGCCTTGGCGCACTCCATGGTGCCGCCCTTGGAGCCGGCGTCGACCGCGTGCCGGTCGGTGACGGCGGGGCCGCCGGACGAGAAGCCCTTGAACATGGCGTCCAGCTCCTGCTTCGGGAGCAGCACCTTGCCGTAGCCGCCGACCACGATGAGCTGGGGCTCCTCCGAGGAGTCCTGGTAGACGGCGCTGACGCCGGTCGGGTTCCAGGCGCCGTCGCCCTTGCCGAACTCGGAGGTGATCTCCTTCTCCATCGCGTCGGCGATCTCGTTGTCGGTGTCCTTCGTGAGGTCCTTGAAGGTGGCCGGCAGGACGATCTTCTGGGTGCCCGCGTTGGACGTCACGTCGAAGACGAAGTAGGCGAGACCGCCGCCGATCAGCGCCAGCACGCCGACGAACACGCCGAGCAGGATCCAGAGCGTCTTGCGGGACTTGCGCGGCGGAACCGGGGCGTACGCGCCGTAGCCCGGGTAGCCGGGCTGGCCCTCCGCGGGCGGGAAGCCGGGCGGCGTGCCCTGCGGCGGGACGGCGCCCCAGGCCTGCTCGGCCGGGGGCGGCGGGGGCGTCGCGCCGTAGCCGGGCTGGGGCGGCACGGGAGCGCCGCCCTGGGGCTGTCCGGCGGGCGGCGGCGGGGCTCCGTACGGGGTCTGATCGGTCACGATGGCCCTTTCTGGGGACGGGAGGGGACGGGACGGCGGACGTGACGCACTCCCACCCGGAGCCGGGTGGCAGGTGTGAGGGTGAGCGGCGCCGGGGCTACTTGGCGACGACCATGGCGGAGCGGATCGCCCGGGTCTTCTCGGCGGCCTGGGCCGGGGTGAGCGCGGTCTGGGCGGCGCCGGTGAGGCTGGCCTTCAGGAAGGAGACCCGGGCCGTGGTCGACTTGTCGGCCCAGATGCAGACGGTGGACTGCGACTTGCCGCCGAGCACGCCGTAGACGCCGCAGGAGAGCTTGGCCGAGGAGTTGTGGCTGTCCTGGGCCGGGAACTCCGCCAGCGGGGTGGTCCAGCTGCCGCCCTCACCGGGCTTCTCGGAGTCCTTCATGATCTTGTCCGGGTCGTCGAGGTTCCCGTAGACGCCGATCACGCTGATGGTGTCCAGCGGGTCCGCGCCCTTGGCGTAGCTGGCGACCAGCACGTGCAGGTCGGTGCCGAGCTTGGAGGTCTCGGCCTTGCTCGGGTCGGCGGCCTGCTCCTTGGCGGACTTCTGGGTGTAGCCGTCCGGCAGCGACTGGGCGGCGGTGATCTTGTACTTCCCGCCGGTGTCCCCGCCGAGGACCTTGTAGAGGCCGAAGCCGCCGCCGCCCAGCACCAGGGCCCCGATCACCAGACCGACCACCAGCCCGGCCCTGCTCTTCTTCGGCGGCGGCGCGACCGGGTAGCCGGGCGCGCCGTACGGGGCCTGCGGGGCGCCGTACGGGGGCTGGGGCGCGCCGTACTGCGGGGCCGGGGCCCCCTGCTGCGGATAGCCGTACTGCTGCGGCGGCTGGCCGTAGGGCGGCTGGGCGGCCCCGTAGGGCGGCTGCGGCTGCGGTGCGCCGTAGGGCTGCGGTGCCCCGTACGGCTGCGGCTGACCCTGCGGATACTGCTGACCCTGGCCGTACATCTGCCTGTGCTCCCCCGCCGCACCCGCGGCCTGTCGTGATGAAGTCCTCCGTGTCCCTACCAAGGACCGGACGATTGTGCGGGCACGTTATCGCACAGGGCCGACGGCCCGCCCGGGCCGGGCGCGAGGGGCCCGGACCGAAAGCGGTTCGTAACCCACGTCCGCAGGTACGTAAACTGTGCGTCGTGACCGACACCACGAACCAGCGCCCCGTGAGCACTCACGCCGGGGACGACGCAGCCACCCTCCCGACGACCTACGCTCCGGCGGACGTAGAGGGCGAGCTGTACGAGCGCTGGGTAGAGCGCGGTTACTTCACGGCCGACGCCAAGAGCGACAAGCCCCCGTACACCATCGTCATCCCGCCGCCGAACGTCACGGGCAGCCTCCACCTGGGCCACGCCTTCGAGCACACGCTGATCGACGCCCTCGTCCGCCGCAAGCGGATGCAGGGCTACGAGGCCCTCTGGCAGCCCGGCATGGACCACGCCGGCATCGCCACCCAGAACGTCGTCGAGCGCGAGCTGGCCAAGGAGGGCAAGTCCCGTCACGACCTCGGCCGGGAGGCCTTCGTCGATCGGGTCTGGCAGTGGAAGGCGGAGTCCGGCGGCCAGATCTCCGGTCAGATGC
The DNA here is from genome assembly GCF_040298365.1 of Kitasatospora sp. NPDC001603. Classification (NCBI taxonomy): domain Bacteria; kingdom Bacillati; phylum Actinomycetota; class Actinomycetes; order Kitasatosporales; family Streptomycetaceae; genus Kitasatospora; species Kitasatospora sp. NPDC001603. Next base: position 119,289 of record NZ_JBEPAA010000009.1, on the reverse strand, counting down.
GCCGCCTCGGCGACGGCGTGGACTGGTCCCGCGAGCGCTTCACCATGGACGAGGGGCTCTCCCAGGCCGTCCAGACCATCTTCAAGAAGCTCTTCGACGACGAGCTGATCTACCGCGCCGAGCGCATCATCAACTGGTGCCCGCGCTGCCTCACCGCGATCTCGGACATCGAGGTGGAGTACCAGGACGACGACGGCGAGCTCGTCTCCATCCGCTACGGCGAGGGCGACGCCTCGATCGTCGTCGCCACTACCCGGGCCGAGACGATGCTCGGCGACACCGCCGTCGCGGTCCACCCGGAGGACGAGCGCTACCGCCACCTGGTCGGCACCGAGATCGAGCTGCCGCTGACCGGCCGCCGCATCCCGGTCGTCGCCGACGCCCACGTCGACCCGGAGTTCGGCACCGGCGCCGTCAAGGTGACGCCGGCCCACGACCCGAACGACTTCGAGATCGGCCAGCGCCACGGCCTGCCGTCGATCGCCGTCATGGACGAGCACGCGGTCATCACCGTGCACGGCCCGTTCCAGGGCCTGGACCGGCTGGAGGCCCGCTCGGCCATCGTCGGCGCGCTGCGCGCCGAGGGCCGGATCGTGGCGGAGAAGCGGCCGTACGTCCACTCGGTCGGCCACTGCTCGCGCTGCAAGACCACCATCGAGCCGCGGCTGTCCATGCAGTGGTGGGTCAAGGTCGGCCCGCTCGCCCAGGCCGCGGGCGACGCGGTCCGCGACGGCAAGGTCAAGATCCACCCGCAGGAGATGGAGAAGCGCTACTTCGACTGGGTCGACAACCTCCACGACTGGTGCATCTCGCGCCAGCTCTGGTGGGGCCACCGGATCCCGGTCTGGTACGGCCCGGCCGGCGAGATCGTCTGCGTCGGCCCGGACGAGCAGCCGCCGACCGGTGAGGGCTGGCACCAGGACACCGACGTCCTGGACACCTGGTTCTCCTCCGGCCTGTGGCCCTTCTCCACCCTCGGCTGGCCCGAGCAGACCGACAGCCTGGCGAAGTTCTACCCGAACGCCGTCCTGGTGACCGGCTACGACATCCTCTTCTTCTGGGTCGCCCGGATGATGATGTTCGGCCTCTACGCGATGGACGGCACCCCGCCGTTCCACACCATCGCGCTGCACGGCATGGTCCGTGACCAGAACGGCAAGAAGATGTCGAAGTCCTTCGGCAACGTGGTGAACCCGCTGGACTGGATGGACAAGTACGGCTCCGACGCGCTGCGCTTCACGCTGGCCCGCGGCGCCAACCCGGGCGTCGACGTCCCGATCGGCGAGGACTGGGTCCAGGCGGCCCGCAACTTCGCCAACAAGATCTGGAACGCCACCCGCTTCGCGCTGATGAACGGCGCCACCGTCGAGGGCCCGCTGCCCGCGCCGGAGGAGCTGACCGCGGCCGACCGCTGGATCCTGTCCCGGCTGAACAGCACGGTCGCCGAGGTGGACGCGCTCTACGAGGACTACCAGTTCTCCAAGCTGTCCGAGGCGCTCTACCACTTCGCCTGGGACGAGGTCTTCGACTGGTACGTCGAGCTCTCCAAGACCACCCTCGCCAAGGGCGGCCCGCAGGCCGACGCCGCGCGCCGGGTGCTCGGCGAGGTCCTGGACGTCACGCTGCGGCTGCTCCACCCGATCGTCCCGTTCGTCACCGAGACCCTGTGGACGACGCTCACCGGCGCCGAGTCGGTGGTCATCGCCGACTGGCCGGCGGACAGCGGCTACCGCGACGCGGCGGCCGAGGCCGAGATCGCCACGCTTCAGCAGGTGGTCACCGAGGTCCGGCGCTTCCGCACCGACCAGGGCCTGAAGCCGGGTCAGCGGGTCCCGGCCCGGCTGGAGGTGGCCGGTACCGTGCTGGCCGTCCACGAGGACGCGATCCGCTCGCTGCTGCGGCTGACCGCTCCCGAGGAGGGCTTCTCGGCCACCGCCTCGCTCCCGGTCGCGGGCGCGACCGTGCTGCTGGACCTCTCCGGCACCATCGACGTCGCGGCGGAGCGCAAGCGCCTCGCCAAGGACCTCGCGGCCGCCGAGAAGGAGAAGGCCCAGACGGCCGGCAAGCTCGGCAACGAGGCGTTCCTCGCCAAGGCGCCGGACGACGTGGTCGCCAAGATCCGGACCCGTCAGGAGGCCGCCGAGGCCGACATCGTCCGGATCACCGCTCAGCTCGCGGCGCTGCCGCAGGCCTGACCGGCCGGCTCACCAGGGGCCGCACTCCGCCGAGGCGGGGTGCGGCCCCTCGGCGTTCGCGCGGACTTTCGCCCGGGCGCCGGCCGGGCCGGCGGGAGCGGTCCGGCCGGCCGCTCCGGCCGAACGGTGAAATCGGCCCTCTATTAGCCCAGCGCCATTGCTCTGTTCCGGCGAATATTCATCATGGACCGGGTGAAGTCCTATTCCGCCCGAATTCATTCCGGTCTTGCCCGCGCGGGTTCGCGGAAGTTTGCAGGTCGGCTGTGTACGGTGTGACGGAGTTTCGCCAGCCGACGACCGACGGGAGGGCATGGCGTGATGGTGACCGAGAAGTTGGCCGACGAACTGCCGGTGGAAGCGGTCCAGGAGGCCAAGGGCAGGGCGGCGACGCTGCTGCTCGCGTTCCGGCACGGGAACCAGCTCGCCTTCGACCACGCGCTGGACCGGCTCTTCGAGGAGCACGCGGAGCGCGAGGTGACCACCCTGCTGGCCTGGATCGCCGCCGAGGCGGTCCGCAAGGCGTACGCGCCCGAGGTGGGCGACCGGGTGCTGCACGCGATGGCCCGCCGCGCCCCGGCCGACTGCGGTGCGGTGGCGGTGGACGAGGACACCGCCGACGCGGCCCGCCTGATCGAGGCGGTGGCGGCGGGCGAGGTGACCGAGGTGCGCGGCCTGGTGGCCGCCACCGCCGACACCACCTTCCTGCTCGGCGGCCTGCTCCAGGGCGTCGCCATGATGCTGCCGCTGCTGCCCGAGGGCGAGCTGGCCGAGATCACCGCCGAACTGCGGCGCCGGCACTGCGGCCCGTGCCCCGAGATCCCGGAGGCCCGGGCCGGGGTCTGAGACCCGGCCCGGACCCACGGGGCCGCGCCTACGGCATCGCGTGCAGGTGCGAGCCGACGGTGCCGGCGATGCCGCCGCCGGCCTTGGCGTCCCAGTTGGTCGACCAGGTCATCGCCCCGCCGATGCCGGGCCACTTGGTGTCGGGCTTGAAGCTCCCGCAGTTGGTGCCGGCGGCCAGGCAGTCCAGGGCGTTGTTCACCACGGACGGGCTGACGTACCCGCCGCCCGCCGCGCTGGTGGAGGCGGGCACCCCGAGCCCGACCTGGTCGGGCCGCAGCCCGCCCTTGAGCTGGATGCAGGCGAGCGCGGTCAGGAAGTTGACGCTGCCCTGGGAGTAGACCTGCCCGTCGCAACCGAGCATCGCGCCGGAGTTGTAGTACTGCATGTTGACGATGGTGAGGATGTCCTTCACGTTCAGCGCCAGCTTGAAGTACTCCATCCCGGTCGACTGCATGTCGATGGTCTGCGGCGCCATGGTGAGGACGAACCCGCTGCCCGCCTTCGCCGCCAGCGCGTGCAGGGCCTGGCCCATGTAGGTGGCGCTGACGCCGTTCTCCAGGTCGATGTCGATCCCGTCGAAGCCGTAGCTCTGCATCAGGGCCCAGGCGGTGTTGGCGAAGGTGGTGGCCGAGGCGGAGCTGTTCACCGAGACGGTGCCGTTCTGGCCGCCGATCGAGAGCACCACCTTCTTGCCGGCCGCCCTCTTGGCCGCGATGTCGGCCTTGAACTGCGCGTCGGTGTAGCCGCCGAGCTTGGCCGACAGGGCCGGGTCCAGGGTGAAGCTCAGGCCCCCGGGTGTGCCGGTGGCGTCCGCGAAGGAGACCGCGATGATGTCGTACGCGGCCGGGACGTCGCTGATCCGCTGCACCGTGGCGGTGTTGTCGAAGTTCTGCCAGTAGCCGGTCAGCAGGTGCTTGGGCAGCCCCGGCCGGGTCGGCGTGACGGTCGGGGTGACCGTGGGAGTCCCGGTGGGCGTCTGGGTCGGGGTCGTGGTCGGCGTCGCGGTGGGGGTCGCGGTCCCGGTCGGGGTGGGCTTCGGGTCGCCCGGCCCGATCAGCGAGACGTCGTCGGCCAGGTAGGAGGGCTGGCCGTACCAGCCGTGCAGGTAGACCGTGACGCTGGTGGTGCCGGCTCCGGTGGTGAAGGTGGTGGAGAGCTTGGACCAGCCCGCCGAGTTGGTCCAGGTGCCGGGGTCCGTGCCGCCGGTGCCGCGGGCGCCGAGGTAGACGTAGGAGCCCTGCACCCAGGCGCTCAGGGTGTACGTGGACGAGGGCTTCACGGTGACGGTCTGGGTGCACTCGCCGGTGTCGCCCGAGCCCGGGGTGGCGCGCAGCGCGTACGAGCCGGAGTGGACGGTGGCGGTGTCCGCGGCGGCGCCGGACGGACAGGTCCAGTGGCCGAGGTGGTCGGCGGCCTCGAAGCCGCCGTTGTCGATCACGTCGACGTCGGCGGTCGCCGCGCCGGAGGCGCTGGTGGCGACGACCAGGCCGCTCAGGCCCAGGGCGATCGCCGAGGCGCCGGCGAGCAGGGTGTGGACGACGCGGGCGCGCCGGTGTCGGGCAGGTGGCATGACTCCATCTCCTGTGGGGGGAGACCGTCGGCTCACGTGGGGGAGAGCCGTCCGGCTGTCGCTGGTGCGGGAGCTACCGACAACTCAAGTCCCTGTCGGGGGAGGAGACTTGCCCTCACAAGGTGGAGTAGACCAATCCGGCTGTCAAGAGTGCCTGTCCGGGCGTCAGGCGGCGGCGGGCTCCGACCGCGCGGCGAGCCCTGCCGTCAGCCGGGCGATCCGGGCGGAGGCCAGGCCGTCCCCGTACGGGCTCGGGGTGGCCGCCAGCCGGGCGAGCCGCTCGGGGGTGTCGGCCAGCCAGGTCCGGGCCAGGCCGCCGAGCTCCTCGCCGGGGGCGACCAGGGCGGCGAACCCCGCGTCGACGGCCTCCGGGCGTTCGGTGGAGCGGCGCACCACCAGCAGCGGGCGGCCGAGCACGGTGCACTCCTCCTGGACCCCGCCGGAGTCGGAGACCAGCAGTGCCGCGTGCCGGGCCAGGCCCAGGAACTCCGCGTACCCGACCGGCGCGGTCACGGCGATCCGCTCCAGCAGGCCGTCCAGCGCGAACCGTTCGACGGCGGCCGCGGTCCGCGGGTGCATCGGGAACAGGACGGGGGTGCCGGCCCGGGTGATCCGGTCCAGTTCGGCGAGGACGGCGCCCAGGGCCTCGGCGCTGTCGGTGTTCTCCGGCCGGTGCACGGTGGCCAGGACGTAGCCGTCCGGCTCCAGCCCGTGCGAGGCCAGCAGCGCGGTCCGGGCGGCCCGGTCGGGCAGCCGGCGGTGGACCACCTCGACGACGGTGTTGCCGGTGACGGTGATCCGTTCCTCGTCCAGCGACTCGGCGCGCAGGTTGGCCGCGTTCTCCGCGGTGGCGGCGCAGAGCAGGTCGGAGACGTGGTCGACCATCACCCGGTTGTGCTCCTCGGGCATCGCCCGGTCGAAGCTGCGCAGCCCGGCCTCGACGTGCACCAGCGGGATCTCCCGGGCGTTGGCGGCCAGCGCGCCGGCCAGGGTGGCGTTGGTGTCGCCCTGGACGACGACGGCGGCGGGCCGGTCCTCGGCGAAGGCGGCGTCCAGCTGGCCGAGCGACTGGGCGATCTGGCCGGCCCGCGGGCGACCGCCGACGCCGGTCAGCAGCTCCGGCCGGGGCAGGTCGAGGTCGCGCAGGAAGCGGCCGGACAGCGCCTCGTCCCAGTGCTGGCCGGTGTGCACCAGCCGGGTCGCGGCGCCGAGCTCGTGGATCAGCGGGGCGAGCTTGACCAGCTCGGGGCGGGTGCCGAGGACGACGGCGACACTGGCGGGCGGCAGCGGGGGAAGGAACGGGGACACGGTGGAACTCCGGACGGGTCTGGGCGGGACGGCGGGATCGCCCGCGGGCATCGAGGGTGTCGAGGATGTCGAGGATGTCGAGGCGGAAGCGGGTGGAAGGCGGAGCGGGCGCGGCTCAGGTCTCGAGGGCGGTGGGGGCGCCCACCGCGACCTTCTCGGCGTTGCGCCTGGTCTTGGCCCAGCCGTTGCGGCCGAGCAGCAGGCGGACGGCGGCCCGGGTGGCGACCAGGAACAGGTGGTAGGCGTAGAGCCAGACCAGGACGCCCCAGAGCAGGCCGGTGAGCCGGCTCCGGTCGGGGTGGACGCGCCGGCGGTAGGCGAAGCCCCAGAGCACCATCGGCAGCGTCGCGATCACGAAGGCGGCGGCCATCAGCGGCCCGAACCGGGCCTGGAAGTCGACGGTGTCCTCGGGGAACAGCGCCAGTCCGGCGGCCGTGATCCCGAGCGACAGCGGGGTGAGCACCACCAGCAGCACGCAGACCACCGGCTGCAGGAAGGTGTACAGCACCTCGGCCTTGCCGGCCCAGCGGTAGTGCGGCGAGCGCAGCACCCGCCCGGTGTAGCGCAGGCACTGCATGTTGCCCTGGGCCCACCGGGTGCGCTGGGTGAGGAAGCGGCGGAGCGAGACCAGCCCCTCCTGGGACACCCGGGCCTCCGTCACGTGTGTCAACCGCCACCCGGCCAGCCGCAGTTCGAGACCGGACTCGTAGTCCTCCAGGAGGGCCCGCTCCGGCCAGGGGCGGCCCTCGCGGCCTTCGTCGGCGGTGAGCGAGTCCAGCGCGGTGAGCCGGACGAACTGGCCGTTGCCGCCGAGACCGACGCTGCCGGTGCGCCGGCGCAGCAGCTGCATGCCGGCGTTGTTGGCCTGGAACTCGACGTCCTGCATCCGGACCAGCGCGCGGGCCAGCGCGTTGGCGGTCCGGCCGCGGCCGGGCAGCGGCCGTTCGTCGTCCGCGTTGCGCATCCGGACGCCGATCTGCACGGCGCCGGTGTCGGGGCGGGCCAGCGCGTGGTCGGAGCAGACCAGGCCCAGGGTGCCCGGCTCCAGCTCGCCGTCGGCGTCGACGACGCCGATGATCACCCGAGCGCGGTCGGCGTCCTCGGGCAGCCAGGCGTCGACGCTCCGGTAGGCGGCGTTGAGCGCGGCGCCCTTGCCGATCCGCGCGTGCGGACGGCGGCGCTGGACGAGGTGGATCCGGTCGTCCCGCTCCGCGGCGGCCAGGACCAGCTCGCGGGTGCGGTCCTCGCTGTCGTCGTCGATCACCCACAGGTGCGCCTCGGGGGCGGCTGCACGCAGCCCGGCGAGGGTCTGGGTGACGACGGCCTCCTCGTCCCGGCAGGGGATCAGCAGGTGCCACTGGAAGGCGGCCGGATCGCCCGGCTCGGCGGGCCGGTCGTGCCGGAAGGCGTGCCGGGAGCCGGCCCAGTAGAGGAGGAAGCGGCCGAACACCAGGACCATGTAGGCGAGGAGCACCAGCGACAGCAGCTCGGCGAGCTGGACGACACCGCTCCGATGGACCAGGAACGACTCGCGCAGGGCGTCGGGCATGGGACTGTCCTCCTGGTGATCAAAGGTGATGCGTCTCCCTGGGGTGCGAATCGATGCTTCATTGCCGTCTGAACTCGCTGAATCAATAGTAAATCGGGTGAATCGGAAAGTCAGGGCAAAGTGGTGGTTCTCACCCCGTCGGGAGCGCGCGACGCCGCTCCGTAGACTGTGCTCGTGAGCGACAAGGCCGACCCGAACCCGTACACCCTCCGCCCCGCCGACGACGGCTCCGGCGACGCCCTGCGCGACGTCGAGGTGGAACTCTCCAAGCGCTGGCCGGAGAACAAGCTGGAGCCCTCGCTCGACCGGATCGAGGCGCTGATGGACATCCTGGGCCAGCCCCAGCGGTCCTTCCCCTCGATCCACATCACCGGCACCAACGGCAAGACCTCCACCGCGCGGATGGTCGAGCAGCTGCTCAACACCTTCGAGCTGCGCACCGGCCGCTACACCAGCCCGCACGTGGAGTCCGTCACCGAGCGGATCACCCTGGACGGCGCCCCGATCACCCCCGAGCGGTTCGTCGAGGTCTACCGGGACATCGAGCCCTACGTCCGGATGGTCGACGAGCGCGAGCCGGTCGCGATGTCCTTCTTCGAGGTGCTGACCGGCATGGCCTACGCGGCCTTCGCCGACGCCCCGGTGGACGTCGGCGTGATCGAGGTCGGCATGGGCGGCTCCTGGGACGCCACCAACGTGATCGACGCCGCCGTCGCGGTGATCGCCCCGATCTCGCTGGACCACACCGACAAGCTGGGCGAGACCACCGGCGAGATCGCGGTCGAGAAGTCCGGGATCATCAAGCCGGGCTCCATCGCGGTCGTCGCCCAGCAGCAGCTGGACGCCGCCCAGAACATCCTGCGGCGCGCCGTCGAGGTGGACGCGACGGTGGCCCGCGAGGGCATGGAGTTCGGGGTGATCCGCCGTGAGGTCGCCATCGGCGGCCAGCTGGTGACGCTGCGCGGGCTCGGCGGCGAGGAGTACACGGACGTCTTCCTCCCGCTGCACGGCGCCCACCAGGCGCAGAACGCGGCGCTCGCGCTCGCGGCGGTCGAGGCCTTCTTCGGCGTCGGCGGCGCGCGCGGCGGGCAGCTGGACGCGGACAAGGTGCGGCAGGCGTTCTCCGGCGTCGCCTCGCCGGGCCGCCTGGAGGTCGTCCGCCGCAGCCCGACCATCGTCCTGGACGCCGCGCACAACCCGGACGGCGCGCACGCCACGGTGGCCGCGATCGGCGAGTCCTTCGGCTTCACCCGGCTCGTCGGCGTGATCGGCACCAGCGGCGACAAGGACGTGGCCGGCCTGCTGGAGGCCTTCGAGCCGATCCTGGCCGAGGTGGTCATCACCCAGAACTCCACCCACCGCGCGATGGACGCGGACGCGCTGGCCGCGCTCGCCGTCGAGGTCTTCGGGGAGGACCGCGTCCAGGTCGAGCCCCGGCTCGACGACGCCATCGCCGCCGCTGTCACCCTCGCCGAGGAGGACGGGGACCTCGGCGGCGCCGGGGTGCTGGTCACCGGTTCGGTCATCACGGTGGGCGAGGCCCGCCTGCTGCTCGGGAGGAAGTGACGATGAGGACGCTCTGTTCCTCGACACTGATCGGCGAGGCGCTGCTGGCGCTCTTCGCCGGGCTGGTGGCCATGCAGCTGTCCGACGTGCCGACCGCCACCGTCTGGACCGTGACGGGCATCGCGATGGCGCTGTGCGTGCTGCTCTGCGGCATGATCACCCGCCCCGGCGCGGTCGCGATCGGCTGGGTGCTCCAGCTCGGCCTGATCGCCAGCGGCTTCATCCTGCCGACCATGTTCGGCCTGGGCGTGGTCTTCGCCGGACTCTGGTGGTGCTCGGTGCACTACGGCCGGAAGATCGACGAGTTCAAGGCCGCCCGCGCGGCCGGCGCGGTCCCGGCGGCATAGGGCCCGGGCTCGCCCGAGGCCCGCTGCTCACGCAAGGTAACCTCTGCGGTAGTCGCACTCCGCACCGCGAACCGGGTGCGCGCCGAACCGAATTCCCAGGAGACGCACCGTGTCCCAGCGCACTCTCGTCCTGCTCAAGCCCGACGCCGTCAAGCGCGGCCTGGCCGGCGAGATCATCAGCCGCATCGAGCGCAAGGCCGGCTGGCGGCTCGCCGCCGTCGAGCTGCGGACCTTCGACCGGGCGACGCTGGAGCAGCACTACGCGGAGCACGTCGGCCGCCCGTTCTACGAGCCGCTGCTGGAGTTCATGACCTCCGGTCCGTCGATCGCGCTGATCGTCGAGGGCGAGGAGGTCGTCCCCGGCATCCGGATGCTGGCCGGTGCGACCAACCCGCTGGAGGCCGGTGCCGGCACCATCCGCGGCGACTACGCGACGATCACCCGGGAGAACCTGATCCACGCCTCCGACTCCACGGAGTCCGCCGAGCGCGAGATCAAGATCTTCTTCCCGACGCACGCCTGAGCACCACCCAGGACCTTCGGGTGCCCCGGTCGGGACCATTGGCCCGGCCGGGGCATTCTTATCGTGAAATAGGGAACTGGGGACGCCGACACGGCGTCCCAATGCTCGGAGAAGCGATCACGCTCCGGACAATGGACGGTATGCCCCACGTCGACGTCCGTACTGGCGGGCGTGACTACGATGGACGCGACTCATGGGCCCGGTACGGCTGGTCAGCTCGTCTTCGCCCAAGCCGTGGGCGCGCTCCCTCGTCCACCCCCCGCAATGACTCCGAGCCCGGGAAGGCACCTACACCCCATGGCAACCAACCTGTCGTTCATCGGCCGCGATCTGGCGATCGACCTCGGAACCGCCAACACGCTGGTGTACGTCAGGGGCAAGGGGATCGTGCTCAACGAGCCGTCCGTGGTCGCGGTCAACACCAACACCGGCGGCATCCTGGCGGTCGGCGCCGAGGCCAAGAAGATGATCGGCCGCACGCCCGGCAACATCGTCGCCATCCGCCCGCTCAAGGACGGCGTGATCGCCGACTTCGAGATCACCGAGCGGATGCTCCGCTACTTCATCCTCAAGATCCACCGCCGCCGCTACCTGGCCCGCCCCCGCGTCGTGGTCTGCGTTCCCTCGGGCATCACCGGGGTCGAGCGCCGCGCCGTGATCGAGGCCTCCTCGCAGGCCGGCGCGCGCCAGGTGCACATCATCGAGGAACCGATGGCCGCCGCGATCGGCGCCGGCCTGCCGGTCCACGAGGCCACCGGCAACATGGTGGTCGACATCGGCGGCGGCACCACCGAGGTGGCCGTGATCTCGCTCGGCGGCATCGTCACCGCGCAGTCGATCCGGGTGGCCGGCGACGAGCTGGACAACGCGATCGTCCAGCACATCAAGAAGGAGTACTCGCTCCTCCTGGGCGAGCGCAGCGCCGAGCAGATCAAGATGAGCATCGGCTCCGCCTTCGCGCTGGAGGGCGAGAAGGACGAGCACGCCGAGATCCGCGGCCGCGACCTGGTCAGCGGCCTGCCCAAGACCGTCGTCATCTCGGCGGCCGAGGTCCGCGAGGCCATCGACGAGCCGGTCAACTCGATCATCGACGCGGTCAAGACCACCCTCGACCAGTGCCCGCCCGAGCTCGCCGGCGACGTCATGGACCGCGGCATCGTGCTCACCGGCGGCGGCGCCCTGCTGCGCGGCCTGGACGAGCGGCTGCGCCGCGAGACCGGCATGCCGATCCACATCGCCGAGAACCCGCTGGACTCCGTGGCGCTCGGCTCCGGCAAGTGCGTCGAGGAGTTCGAGGCCCTCCAGCAGGTACTCGACGCCCAGCCGCGCCGTTAGCAGAAGCGTCAGACCTTGTAGTCAACTGAACGGCCCCCGCCCGGGCCCACAGCCCGGGTGGGCGGCCAGGTACGAAGGGGCAGTACCAGCACCGTGAGGGACACACGAGAGAGCCGGCTACTGCTCATCCTGCTGGTGGCCGTCGCCTTCGCGCTGATCACCGTGGACATCAAGGGCGGTGAGGGTTCGCCGCTCGGCGGCGCCCGGCGCGCCGCGGCAGGCGTCCTCGGCCCGGTCGAGCGCGGCGCCGCCACGGTGGTCGACCCGGTGGCCGACACCGTCCGCGCCTTCCGCGACGCCACCGGCCACAGCGGCCGCACCGACCAGCTGGCCCGCGAGAACACCGAGCTGCGCCAGAAGCTGGCCTCCTCCGACATGGCCGGCGGACGCACCAAGCAACTCGACGACCTGCTGCGCACCGCCGGCTCCGGCGGGTACACCGTCAAGGCCGCCCAGGTGATCGCGATCGGGCCGGCGCAGGGCTTCTCCTGGACCATCACCATCGACGCCGGCGGTGACGACGGCCTCACCCGGGACATGACGGTGATCAACGGCCAGGGCCTGGTCGGCCGGATCACCACCGTCGCCCCGACCACCTCCACCGTCCTGCTCGCCTCCGACCCGGGCTTCAGCGCCGGGGCCCGGCTGGAGGGCAGCGGGGAGATCGGCTTCGCCTCCGGCGGCGGCACCAGCGCGATGAAGGTCTCCCTGCTCAACGGCAAGGCCCAGGTGAAGGAGGGCGACCGGCTGGTCACCTTCGGCTCGCAGAGCGGCCGCCCGTTCGTGCCCGGAGTCCCGGTCGGCAAGGTGGTCCAGGTCGAGGCGACCCCGGGCCAGCTGACCAAGACGATCCTGGTCGAGCCCTTCGTCCAGTTCACCCGGCTCGACCTGGTCGGCGTGGTGGTCGTGCCGCCGCGCACCGACCCGCGCGACGCCGTCCTGCCGCCGGCCCCGGCCGCCCAGGGCCAGGCGGCGGCACCGGCCCCGGCCGCGCCCGCCGTCCCGGCCGCCGCCGTCCCGCCCGCCAAGACCACTGGGGGGAACTGAACCATGCGCCTCGCCCGCGTCCCCGTCACCGCCGTCCTCGTCCTGCTCGGCCTGATCCTTCAGGTCAGCGTCTTCGGCAGGCTCCAACTCCCGGGCGCCACACCGGACATACTGCTCCTCGTGGTGGTCGGCCTGGCGATGGTCTACGGGCCGACCGGCGGCTGCCTGGTGGGCTTCGCCGCCGGCCTGCTGGCCGACCTCGCGCCGCCGTCCGACCACGCGATCGGCCGCTACGCGCTGGTGCTCTGCCTGATGGGCTACGCCGCCGGACTGCTGCGCCCCGACCACGGCCGGCAGCGCTCGGTCTCCAGCGCGCTGCTGGTGGTGGCCGCCGCGGCGGTCGCCTCCACCCTGCTGTACGCGATGGTCGGCGCCCTGGTCGGCGACACCGCCGCCCGCCACGTCGGCCTCGGCAGCCTGGTGCTCACCGCCCTGCTGTACGACCTGCTGCTGGCGCCGTTCGTCGTCCCGGCGGTGATGCTGATCGGCCGCCGCTTCGGGCGCGACCCGGTGGCCGCCGCGGCCGGTGACGACGAGGGCGGCCCCGGGCTGGGCACGCTCGCCCGCTACCGGACGACCCGTGAGACCTCGTCCGGGCCGGGCTACAAGAAGCGGCGCTCGCTCGGCTTCGCCAAGCGGCCGTAGCCCCCGGCCCCCGCCCATGAATCCCGGAACCCCGCACTCTGGAGCGCACGAGACGTGAGCAACATCCCCGAGACCGGCCGTACCCGGCGGGTGACGATCCGTCTGGTGGTACTGCAGATCCTGGTGCTGTCGCTGCTCGCCACCCTCGGTGGCCGGCTCTGGTACCTGCAGATCCGCAACGCCAGCGTCTACACCGCCAAGGCGACCGGCAACCACATCCGCGAGGTCGTCGAACCCGCCGTGCGCGGCGAGATCCTCGACGCCTCGGGCCGCATCCTGGCCGGCAACGAGACCCGGCTGGTGGTCTCGGTCAGCCGCACCTCGCTGCTCCAGCAGAAGGACGGCGGCAAGGCGGTGCTGGGCCGGCTCGCCGAGGTGCTCGGCATGCCGGCCAAGGACGTCCAGGAGAAGGTCCGGCTCTGCGACGCCAAGACGCCGCAGCCGTGCTGGAACGGCTCGCCGTACCAGCCGATCCCGGTCACCAAGGAGGCGACCACCCAGCAGGCGCTGCAGATGATGGAGCGCCGCGAGGACTTCCCCGGGGTGACCGCGCAGCCCACCGCCGTGCGCCACTACACCGGCGTCGAGGGCGCCAACATGGCCCAGGTGCTCGGCTACCTCTCGCCGGTGACGGACGAGGAGGTCAGCAAGACCGCCGACAAGACCGGCCTGGACCGCTACCTCCCGGCCGACCAGATCGGCCGCGCCGGCCTGGAGTCGGTGTACGACCGCGACCTGCGCGGGACGGCCGGGATCACCAAGCTGGAGGTGGACAACCTCGGCCGGGTGATCGGCAACGCCGGCATCGTCGAGCCGCAGACCGGCAACAACCTGGTGACCAGCATCGACGCCCGGGTGCAGAAGGTCGTCGAGGACAACCTGGCGCAGGCGATGAACGACGCCAGGAAGACCTTCGACAAGGTGACCAACCGCAACTACGAGGCCGACTCCGGCGCCGCGGTCGTCATGGACGTGCACACCGGGCGGATCGTGGCGATGGCCAGCGCGCCGACGTACGACCCCAACCTCTGGCAGGGTGGTATCTCCGGCAAGGACTACCAGGCGCTGACCAGCAAGGACTCCAACTTCCCGCTGCTGAACCGGGCCATACAGGGTCAGTCCGCGCCCGGCTCGACCTTCAAGGTCATCTCCACCACCGCCGCCGTGCAGGCCGGCTACTCGCTGGACGGGACGTACCCGTGCCCGAAGAGCATGACCATCGGCGGCCGTGAGTTCAAGAACTTCGAGAGCGAGAGCTTCGGCTCGATCACGCTGGAGAAGGCGCTCGAAGTCTCCTGCGACACCGTCTTCTACGGGCTGGCCTACGACCAGTGGATGAAGGACGGCGGCATCAAGCCGAAGAAGGAGACCGCCGACTGGTTCTTCAAGACCGCCCACCAGTTCGGCCTCGGCGCCAAGACCGGCATCGACCTGCCCAGCGAGGTCACCGGCCGGGTGCCGGACCGGCAGTGGAAGCAGTCCTTCTACGACAACAACAAGGACGCCTGGTGCCGGCAGGCGGAGAAGGGCGGCAACACCTTCTCCGACCAGATCGCCCGGGAGAACTGCGTCGACGGCTACCAGATGCGCGCCGGTGACTCGGTCAACTTCGCGATCGGCCAGGGCGACACCCTCGTCACCCCGATCCAGATGGCCCGGATCTACTCGGCGCTCGCCAACGGCGGCACCTTCTACCGGCCGACCGTCGCCAAGGCGGTGATAAGCCCGGGCGGGGAGCTCGTCCGCGAGATCGCCCCGCACGAGGACGCCAAGTTCCCCGGCGACCAGAAGCTGCTGAGCTACATCGACCAGGCCACCGCGGGCGTCGTCACCAGCGGTACCGCCGCCTGGAAGTTCACCGGCGCCGGCTGGCCGCAGGGCAAGATCGAGCTGCACGCCAAGACCGGCACCGCCGAGGTCGAGGGCAAGCAGACCACCTCGTGGCTGACCACCTACAGCGGCGACTACGCGGTCGTGATGACGATAAGCCAGGGCGGCACCGGCTCCGGCGGCTCCGGCGACGCGATCCGACGGATCTACCAGTCGCTCTACGGCGTCGACGACAAGGGCAACATCGACAACGGCAAGGCGCTGCTGCCCAAGCCGCAGGCCGAGCTGCCGAAGTTCAACGCGGACGGCACCGCCATCATCAAGCCGGCCGGCTTCACCGCCGCCGCCGGGGACCCGGGCGTGACCGGCGGCTCGCCGCGGGTCTTCCTGGACCCGGCACCGCCGGCCGGCCCGCCGATCGCGCTCGCCGCGGTGGACGCCGCCGCCGTCGAGCCCAACCGGAGCACCGGAAGGAGCCGGACATGACCTCCTACGGCTCGTACCGCCAGCTGCGGCTCGCCCCGCAGCGCAGCGGGGTCTCGAAGGCCCTCGCCAAGGACTCCCCGCTCTGGCGGATCGACTGGATACTGCTGCTGGCCGCGATGGTGCTGTCGCTGGGCAGCTCCCTGCTGGTCTGGTCCGCCACCCGGGGGCGGGACTCGCTCACCCACGGCGATCCGCAGTACTTCCTGTTCCGGCACCTCACCAACGTGGTGATCGGGCTGGTGCTGTGCGCGGTGGTGATAGGGATAGGGAGCCGGCGGTTCCGCACGGTGGTGCCGTTCCTGTACGTCGCGGTGATCCTGCTGCTGGTGGCCACGCTGAGCCCGCTCGGCTCGACCATCAACGGCCAGCACTCCTGGATCCAGCTCGGCGGCGGCTTCTCCGTCCAGCCGGCCGAGTTCGCCAAGCTGGCGATCGTGCTGGCGATGGCCGTGGTGCTGTCCGACCAGGTGGACGCGGGGGAGCGGGAGTTCCCCTCGCACCGGGCGGTCTTCCGCGGACTGGTCTGGGCCACCGTGCCGATGGCGATCGTGATGCTGATGCCGGACGCCGG
This sequence comes from Kitasatospora sp. NPDC001603, assembly GCF_040298365.1. Taxonomy (NCBI): domain Bacteria; kingdom Bacillati; phylum Actinomycetota; class Actinomycetes; order Kitasatosporales; family Streptomycetaceae; genus Kitasatospora; species Kitasatospora sp. NPDC001603. The sequence goes on along the minus strand of NZ_JBEPAA010000009.1, from coordinate 103,474 downwards.
GTCGGTGATGGTCATGGCGGTCATCGTGCTGGGCATCCTGCTCGCCTCCGGCGCGGCCAACCGCTGGGTGTTCGGGCTGATCCTGGCCGGCGTCGGCGGCTGCGTGGCGATCTGGAAGCTCGGGGTGCTGAGCAAGTACCAGATCGACCGCTTCGCGGCCTTCGCCAACCCGGCGCTGGACCCGTCCGGAGTGGGCTACAACACCGCCCAGGCCCGGATCGCGATCGGCTCGGGCGGGCTCACCGGCAAGGGCCTGTTCCACGGGACGCAGACCACCGGGCAGTTCGTGCCGGAGCAGCAGACCGACTTCGTCTTCACGGTGGCCGGCGAGGAGCTGGGCTTCCTCGGGGCGATGGCCATCATCGTGCTGCTCGGCGTGGTGCTCTGGCGGGCCTGCCGGATCGCCCGGCACGCCACCGACCTGTACGGCACCATCGTGGCCGCCGGCGTGGTCGCCTGGTTCGCCTTCCAGGGCTTCGAGAACATAGGGATGTGCCTGGGCATCATGCCGGTGGCCGGCATCCCGCTGCCGTTCGTCTCCTACGGAGGGTCGTCGATGTTCTCGACCTGGGTGGCGATCGGACTGCTGCAGGCGGTGCAGAGCCAGCGGCCGATAGCGGCCTGAGCGCACGGACGCACCGGCGGGGCCGGTCCGGGGTCACCCCCGGACCGGCCCCGCCGCCGTGCGGGCGGCCCGCCGCTACCGGCCCTGGCCGCGCAGGCAGGCGGCCGCGGCGAGCACCGCGCGGGTCTGGTGGGCGGTCTGGACCTCCACCGGCACCCAGCGGGCGCCGAAGCGGTGGCGCAACTGGTCCAGGCTCTCGGTGACGATCCCCAGCGCCCGCTCGCGGGCGGCGTCCACGGCCGGACCCCCGGTGTCCGCCAGCAGGCGCAGCAGCACCGAGGCCACCCGCAGCGGGATCCGCGCGGCGGCGAGCCCGGCGGTGGTCACCCGGGAGACGGTGAGCGGCTGGGCGCACCACTGCTCCAGCCACTCGTCGGCGACCGGCGAGCAGACCGCCAGCGTGAACTCCACGGCGCGCACCATCGGGCCGTAGGCCCGGCGGGCGTGCGGCGGGACGTGCACGAGCAGGCCGGACAGCTCCTCGGCGCGGTCCCGCAGCACCCGGGCGGCGGTCCCGACCGCCTGCCGGACGGCCGGGTGCCGGCGGCCGTCCCCCACCGCGTCGACGGCCCACATCGGCACCTCCAGGACGGCCGTCACCCCGCCGTGGCGGCCGGCGTACGACCAGGTGGACAGCTCGGGCTCGTCCGGGAGCGCCCGGGACAGGCCGGAGCCGCCGGGCGCGGGCATCAGGTACGTCCCGGGGGCGGGGCTGGCCCAGCCGACCGCGTCGTACGAGTCGACGTCCAGCGGGACGGCGCCGCGCGCCGCCGAGCGGCCGAAGCGCTCGGACAGGCCCGGGACGGGCCCGGTGAGCTGCACGAAGGCGCCGCCGAAGTCCACGCCGTGCAGGGAGCACTGCAGGAACGGCCGCAGCTCGTCGATCAGACCGGTCAGCGCCAGGCTCTCCGGCATCGGCGCGCGGTCGGCGCCGGCGGGCGGCAGCAGCTCGGGCTGCTCCTCGAAGGAGGGCCGGAAGAAGTGCTCGTAGTGGCGGCGCATGGTGAGCGGTCCGTCCAGCCAGCCGGCGTTGAACGCGGCGCCGTCCGGGTCCAGGCAGGGCAGGATGTGCCAGGAGACGCCCGGCCGGGGCGGGTGGTCCAGCAACCGCTCCGCCAGCCGCAGGGCGCTGCTGACGCCGACCGGCTCGTTGGGGTGCGGGCCGCCGACCACCAGGACGGCGTCCGGGCCCTCGTCCACGGAGAGCAGCAGCAGCGGGTGCCCGGCCCGGGAGCGGCCCACCTCCCGCAGCCGGCAGCGGCCAGGGTGGCGGCGGGCGAGCCGGCCGGCCGCCGCCTCGGCGCGGGCCACCGTGAGGTAGCGGTCCGCCTGCTCGGGCGCGGGGTGGCACTGGGGCACCCGCCGGCCGGTGTCGGTCATGTCAGGAGGCCGGTGTCGGTGCCGTCGTGCATGGTCAACTTCCTTGTCCCGATGGCGTGCAGGGCCTCCCGGCGGAGCCCTGCCAGTACCGCATGGGCCGTCCGGGGCTGTCAACAGCCGATTCGACCCCCGCTCGGGGGCCGGCCGGGGCCCGCGGCCGGCCGGAGCGTCCCGGGATTCGGCTACCCTTGAGGGTCACCCCTCCCAGCCGTCGCGCACCACCCCACCGGGTCCGATGCCAGCGACACCATTCAACGTCGTAAGGGTTCCTAGTACATGACTGTCGAATCGGTCTTCCCACGCCTGGAGGCCCTCCTCCCGCACGTCCAGAAGCCGATCCAGTACGTCGGCGGCGAGCTCAACTCGACCGTCAAGGACTGGGACGCCTGCGACGTCCGCTGGGCGCTGATGTACCCCGACGCCTACGAGGTCGGCCTGCCCAACCAGGGCGTCATGATCCTCTACGAGGTGCTCAACGAGCGCGAGGGCGTGCTCGCCGAGCGCACCTACAGCGTCTGGCCGGACCTCGAAGCGCTCATGCGCGAGCACGACGTCCCGCAGTTCACCGTGGACGCGCACCGGCCGGTCAAGGCCTTCGACGTGTTCGGGCTCTCGTTCTCCACCGAGCTCGGCTACACCAACATGCTGACCGCGCTCGACCTGGCCGGGATCCCGCTGGAGGCCCGCGACCGGACGGTGGACGACCCGATCGTGCTGGCCGGCGGCCACGCCGCGTTCAACCCCGAGCCGATCGCCGACTTCATCGACTGCGCGGTGGTGGGCGACGGCGAGCAGGCCGTCCTGGACATCACCGAGCTGGTCCGCGGCTGGAAGGCCGAGGGCCGCCCGGGCGGGCGCGACGAGCTGCTGCTGCGCCTGGCGCGCACCGGCGGCGTGTACGTCCCCCGGTTCTACGACGTGGAGTACCTGGCCGACGGCCGGATCGCCCGCGTGGTGCCGAACGCGCCGGGCGTGCCGTGGCGGGTCTCCAAGCACACCGTGATGGACCTCGACGAGTGGCCCTATCCCAAGCAGCCGCTCGTCCCGCTCGCCGAGACGGTGCACGAGCGGATGTCCGTCGAGATCTTCCGCGGCTGCACCCGCGGCTGCCGCTTCTGCCAGGCCGGCATGATCACGCGCCCCGTGCGGGAGCGAAGCATCACCGGCATCGGCGAGATGGTGGAGCGCGGGCTGAAGGCCACCGGCTTCGAGGAGGTCGGCCTGCTGTCGCTGTCCAGCGCCGACCACACCGAGATCGGTGACATCGCCAAGGGCCTGGCCGACCGCTACACCGAGGACAAGATCGGTCTGTCGCTGCCGTCCACCCGGGTCGACGCCTTCAACATCGACCTCGCCAACGAGCTCAGCCGCAACGGCCGCCGCTCGGGCCTCACCTTCGCCCCCGAGGGCGGCAGTGAGCGCATGCGCAAGGTGATCAACAAGATGGTGTCGGAGGAGGACCTGATCCGCACCGTCTCGACCGCGTACGGCAACGGCTGGCGCCAGGTGAAGCTGTACTTCATGTGCGGCCTGCCCACCGAGACCGACGAGGACGTCCTCCAGATCGGTGAGATGGCGAAGAACGTCATCCAGAAGGGGCGCGAGGTCACCGGCCAGAACGACATCCGCTGCACCGTCTCGATCGGCGGGTTCGTGCCCAAGCCGCACACCCCGTTCCAGTGGGCCCCGCAGCTGTCCGCCGAGGACACCGACGCCCGGCTGGCCAAGCTGCGCGACTCGATCCGCGGCGACCGCAAGTACGGCAAGAACATCGGCTACCGCTACCACGACGGCAAGCCCGGCATCGTCGAGGGCCTGCTCTCCCGGGGTGACCGCCGGATCGGCGCCGTCATCCGGGCGGTCTACGAGGACGGCGGCCGTTTCGACGGCTGGCGCGAGCACTTCTCCTACGACCGCTGGATGGCCTCGGCCGAGAAGGGCCTGGCCGGCACCGGCGTCGACGTCGACTGGTACACCACCCGCGAGCGCACCTACGAGGAGGTGCTGCCCTGGGACCACCTGGACAGCGGCCTCGACAAGGACTGGCTCTGGGAGGACTGGCAGGACGCCCTCGAAGAGGTCGAGGTCGACGACTGCCGCTGGACCCCGTGCTTCGACTGCGGTGTCTGTCCTCAGATGGACACGGCCATCCAGATCGGCCCGACGGGCAAGAAGCTCCTGCCGCTGACGGTCGTCAAGTAGGGCGGCGCACGCCATCGCGGGACCCCGGCCGGGCGCTCCGGCCGGGGTTTCGCGCATCCGGGCTGACCAGGGGCGGAGCGAAGGTGGCGCGCGGGCGCGTACCCTTTGGGTGACAGAGTCCGGAGAGTGGCGCGATCGTGTCACGCCGGACGGGGACATCTGACTAAGGACTGAGCGACTCTGGCACGCCGTACGCCCGACGGTCCGCCTCCCGCGCCGACGGTGCAGCGGATCCGTCTCCGCTACACCAAGCGCGGCCGGCTCCGCTTCACCAGCCACCGCGACTTCCAGCGCGCCTTCGAGCGCGCCCTGCGCCGGTCGGCCGTGCCGATGGCCTACTCGGCCGGCTTCACACCGCACCCGAAGGTGTCCTACGCCAACGCGGCCCCCACCGGGGTGGCCAGCGAGGCGGAGTACCTGGAGATCGGCCTGGCGGCCCACCGCGACCCCGAGGAGCTGCGCGCGCAGCTGGACGAGTCGCTGCCGAAGGGCCTCGACATCATCGACGCGGTCGAAGTCCGGACGCCGAACTTCGTCGAGCGTCTGGAAGCCTCCGAATGGCAGGTCCGGCTGGATGGTGTCACCGGGCCGGAGGCGTCCCGCGCGGCCGCCGCCTTCCTCGCCGAGGAGCGGGTCGAGGTCGAACGCCGCACCAAGAACGGCGTGCGCGTCTTCGACGCGCGCGGCGCGGTCGCGGCGCTGGAAATCCTCTCGCCGCAGGTCGACGACGGTGCGGACACGGAGGGCGAAGGGGCCCGCGATGTTCGGACCGGCCGTGCCTGTGCGATACTGCGCCTGGTAGTACGACACGCCACACCAGCCGTACGACCCGACGACGTATTGTCCGGTCTCCGTGCGACGGCTGACCTGGCGCCGCCGGTCCCCGCAGAGGTGACCAGGCTGGCGCAGGGGCCGCTCGACGAGGAGACCGGCACGGTGACCGACCCGCTGGCGCTCGACCGCGCCGCGGCCCCGGCCGGCCCTGTGGCCGCCGACGAGCCGCGCGCAACCGCGTCCGCCTAGCGGGCGGAGGCCTGGTCCAGTGCCTCACTGGACCCGTTGGTCCTCCAGGCCCCCGCGGCTCCCCAGGGGAGCGAGCGTCGTCGAAGCACAGGCCGGCCTCTTGTGGCCCGCCGACCCGGATGGTCGGTGGGCCCGAGGTCCCCGTCCGGGAGCCACCCGGGGTTGGGGAACGGCGCAGCTTGGGAAAACCTCAGAAGACTGGGCAGACCAGAAGACTTTCGACACCCCGCCGCGTGCGGGGCGCCGAGCGAGACTACGAGCCCCTGTGCGGCCTCGCGTCCGCACGGCGGCACCAGGAAAGGCTCCGGCCCGAGCATCCTCGTGATGCCGGCCGGCCACCGGTGCCCTGCCGTGCCCGGATACGGAGCCCGGGGGCCTGACGGGAGATCCACCCGCATGCTCGATAACACCGATCCGCAGCAGAACGCGGCGCCGGAACCGAACGAGAACACCGCCGCCACCGGCGACGGCACGACCGGCGCACCGCCGCGCCGCCGCCGCCGTGCGGTGTCCCGCCCCGCGGGCGCCCCGCAGGGCGCGGCCGCCGACGGCGCCGAGACGGTCATCGCGGCCGAGGCGCCCGCCGCCGAGGCCCCCGCCGTGGAGGCGCCGGCGGCCGAGCCGGCCGCCGAGAAGCCGGTTCGGGCCCGCCGGACCCGCAAGCGGGCCGAGGCGCCGGTGAGCGCGCCCGCCGCGGCCGACGCACCCGTCGAGACCCCGGTCGAGGCCGCACCCGCCGAGGCGCCCGCCGCCGAGGCCGCGCCGGTCGAGGAGGCCCCCGCGGCCCCCGCCCGCCGCCCCCGTCGCCGCCGCGTGGCCGAGGCCGCGCCGGTCGTCGAGGCGGCCCCGGTCGAGGAGCCCGCCGCGGAGGAGGAGCCCGCCGAGGAGGCCGAGGCCGTCGCGCCCGCCGCCGAGCCGGAGCCCGCCCCGGCCCCCGCGCCGGTCGCCGAGGCCGAGCCGACCCACCGGGTGCGCCGCCGTGCGGTCCGCCCGTCCACCGCGATCTTCCAGGCCCCCGTCTTCCAGGAGCCGGCCCCCTACACCGCGCCGTCGGCCCCGGCCGCCGCCGCCCCCGCCGCGGCCGCCCCGGCCGAGACCCCGGCTCCGGCCGAGGCCCCCGCCGTGAAGAGCACGGAGGAGGACGAGTACGAGTACAGCGGCGTCGGCCGCCGTCGCCGTACCCGCACCCAGGTGCGGGTGCAGACCCCGAACCGCCGCAAGTCGGCCGCCGCCGCCGCTCCGGTGGCGCCCGCCGCCCCCGTGGTCGAGGCCCCGGTCGCGCCGCCCGCCCCGGTCGCGGCCCCGGCCGCCGTCGAGGCGCCCGCCGCCGGTCCCGAGGCCGAGGACGAGTGGGAGGACGGTCGTCCGTCCCGCCGTCGCCGCCGGGGCGGCCGCCGCCGCCGTCGTGGCGAGGCCGAGGACTTCGAGGCCGAGACGGCCGAGACCGAGCAGCCCGTCCAGGAGCCGGCCGCCGAGGCCGAGGACGAGGACGGCGAGGACGACGACGACCTGTCGGCCGGCCTGGCCTCGACCCGTCGTCGCCGTCGTCGCCGCCGTCGCAGTGGTGAGGCCGGTGCCGGCGAGGCCGCCGAGACCACCGAGGACGGCGTCCGCACGGTGGTGAAGGTGCGCGAGCCGCGCCGCCGCTCCACCGAGCCGTCGTTCGACCCGGACGAGGTGCAGTCCATCAAGGGCTCCACCCGTCTGGAGGCCAAGAAGCAGCGCCGCCGTGAGGGCCGCGAGCTGGGCCGCCGCCGGGTGCCGATCATCACCGAGGCCGAGTTCCTGGCCCGTCGCGAGTCGGTCGAGCGCGTCATGGTGGTGCGCCAGAACGGCCAGCGCACCCAGATCGGCGTCCTCGAGGACGGCGTGCTGGTCGAGCACTACGTCAACAAGGAGCAGGCCACCTCGTACGTCGGCAACGTCTACCTGGGCAAGGTCCAGAACGTGCTGCCGTCGATGGAGGCCGCCTTCGTCGACATCGGCAAGGGCCGCAACGCGGTGCTGTACGCCGGTGAGGTGAACTTCGGCTCGCTGGGCGGCCACGGTGGCCCGCGCCGGATCGAGTCGGTGCTGAAGTCCGGCCAGTCCGTCCTGGTGCAGGTCTCCAAGGACCCGATCGGCCACAAGGGCGCCCGCCTGACCAGCCAGATCTCGCTGCCCGGCCGCTACCTGGTCTACGTGCCCGAGGGCTCGATGACCGGCATCTCGCGCAAGCTGCCCGAGAACGAGCGGGCCCGTCTGAAGCAGATCCTCAAGAAGATCGTCCCGGACGACGCGGGCGTCATCGTGCGCACCGCCGCCGAGGGCGCCTCCGAGGACGAGCTGACCCGTGACGTCCAGCGCCTCCAGCAGCAGTGGGAGGAGATCCAGAAGAAGGCCGCGACCGGCAACGCCCCCGCGCTGCTCTACGGTGAGCCGGACATGACCGTCCGGGTCGTCCGCGACATCTTCAACGAGGACTTCACCAAGGTCATCGTCTCCGGCACCGAGGCGTGGAACACCATCCACGACTACGTCTCCAACGTGGCCCCCGACCTGGCCGAGCGCCTGCAGCGGTGGACCTCCGAGGTCGACGTGTTCGCGACCTACCGGATCGACGAGCAGCTGATGAAGGCGCTGGACCGCAAGGTCTGGCTGCCCAGCGGCGGTTCGCTGGTGATCGACCGCACCGAGGCGATGGTCGTCATCGACGTCAACACCGGCAAGTTCGTCGGTCAGGGCGGCAACCTCGAAGAGACCGTCACCCGCAACAACATCGAGGCGGCCGAGGAGATCGTGCGCCAGCTGCGGCTGCGCGACCTCGGCGGCATCATCGTGATCGACTTCATCGACATGGTGCTGGAGTCCAACCGGGACCTGGTGCTGCGCCGTCTGCTGGAGTGCCTGGGCCGGGACCGGACCAAGCACCAGGTGGCCGAGGTGACCTCGCTGGGCCTGGTCCAGATGACCCGCAAGCGGGTCGGCCAGGGCCTGCTGGAGTCCTTCTCCGAGCCGTGCGTCCACTGCAACGGGCGCGGCGTGATCGTCCACATGGAGCAGCCGAGCAGCCACGTCCACACCGGTGGCGGCCACGCCGTCGCGGCGGGCGAGCCGGCCTCGGGCGGCGGCAAGCGCCGGCGCCGGGGCAAGGGCGGCGGCGCCCAGGACGAGGCGCAGACCGTGGTCGAGGCCGACATCGAGGCTCCGGAGCACGAGGAGGTCGAGGGGCAGCTCGCGATCGACGTGCCGGTGGCCGAGGTCGAGGTCGAGGCCGAGGCCGTCGTCGAGCCGGTGGCCCAGCCGGTGACCGAGCCGGTGGCCGTCGAGGAGCCGGCCCAGCCGAGCCTGGTCGAGATCCCCGCCGCCACGGCGGCGCCGGCCGGCCGCACCCGCCGCCGGGCGGTGCGCAAGGCGACGGCTCCGGCCGGGGCGCCCGCCGAGGCCGAGATCGTGGTGCTGCAGGCCCGTGCCGACGCGGCGCTGCAGGCGGCCTTCGCGGCCGTCGAGACGCCCGCCGAGGCCCCGGCCGAGCCGGTGGCGGAGGCCGTCGAGGCACCCGTCGAGGCGCCGGCCGCGGCCGAGCCGGTCGCGACGGAGCCCGAGGCGGCCGCGGAGACCGGTACGCCGGAGCCCGCCGCCGAGGCCGCCCCGGCCGAGGAGCCCGCCGAGGAGGCGCCGGCGCCGAAGAAGCGGGCCGCCCGCAAGACCACCGCGAAGAAGACGGCCGCCAAGAAGACCACCACCACGGCGGCCGCCGCGAAGAAGACCACCGCCCGCAAGACCGCCACCAAGCGGACGAGCGCGGCGGCCAAGAAGGCCGCGGCCGCCGAGGGTGATTCGGCAGCCGAGTAGTGCGTCGGTCCGGGGCGGGCTCGCGCCCGCCCCGGACCGGGACGGCCCGGTTTGCCCCCGAGGGGGCCGGTCCGTATTCTTGACCCTCGGCGTGTCTACGCCGTCGCTCCCGAACACATCACCTTCCGGGCCCCTCGTCAGAGGAGTCGGGGAGAGGCCCCTGTGTCCGTACCCAGGTGGCTGGCATCTGGAGCTCCGACCGAGTTAGGAAAGTGGGTACCGCATGTACGCGATCGTTCGCGCAGGCGGCCGCCAGCACAAGGTCGCCGTCGGCGACGTGCTGGAGATCGACCGTATCGAGGCCAAGCCGGGTGACTCGGTGGAGCTCTCCACCATCCTGGTCGTCGATGGTGAAGCTGTCACCTCCGACCCGTGGGTGCTGGCCGGCGTGAAGGCTCACGCCGAGGTGGTCGACCAGACCAAGGGCGACAAGATCGTCATCCTGCGCTACAAGAACAAGACCGGTTACCGTCGCCGCCAGGGTCACCGCCAGCAGCACACTGCTGTGCGGATCACGAGCATCGACTCCGTCAGCAAGTAAGGGGATAGCGAGATGGCACACAAGAAGGGCGCAAGCTCTACCCGGAACGGCCGTGACTCGAACGCCCAGCGCCTCGGCGTGAAGCGCTTCGGCGGCCAGGTCGTCTCCGCCGGCGAGATCATCGTCCGCCAGCGCGGCACCCACTTCCACCCGGGCGCCAACGTCGGCCGTGGTGGCGACGACACCCTGTTCGCGCTGTCCGCCGGTGCGGTGCAGTTCGGCACCCGTCGCGGCCGCAAGGTCGTCAACATCGTGGCCGTCGAGGCCTGAGTCCGACAAGACTCACAATGAAGGGTGGGCCGGAATGATCCGGTCCACCCTTCATGCTTGAGAAGCAGGCAACACTTTCTTCGCACTGGAGGCACAACCATGACCACCTTCGTGGACCGCGTCGAGCTGTACGTCGCCGCGGGTAACGGGGGCCACGGCTGCGCCTCCGTTCACCGGGAGAAGTTCAAGCCGCTGGGAGGCCCCGACGGCGGCAACGGCGGTCAGGGCGGCAGCGTCATCCTGACCGTGGACGCGCAGATCACCACCCTGCTGGAGTACCACCACTCGCCCAAGCGCAAGGCGACCAACGGCAAGCCCGGCGCGGGCGGCAACCGGACCGGCGCCGAGGGTCACGACCTCGTCCTGCCGGTGCCGGACGGCACCGTCGTGATGGACCGGCAGGGCAACGTCCTCGCCGACCTGGTCGGCCACGGCACCAGCTTCGTCGTCGCCGCCGGCGGCCGGGGCGGCCTGGGCAACGCGGCGCTGGCCTCGTCCCGCCGCAAGGCGCCCGGCTTCGCGCTGCTCGGCGAGCCGGGTGAGGCCCGTGACATCGTCATGGAGCTCAAGTCCGTCGCCGACGTGGCCCTGGTGGGCTACCCGAGCGCCGGCAAGTCCTCGCTGATCTCGGTGATCTCCGCCGCCAAGCCGAAGATCGCGGACTACCCGTTCACCACCCTGGTCCCCAACCTCGGCGTGGTGACCGCCGGCGACTTCGTCTACACCGTCGCCGACGTCCCCGGCCTGATCCCGGGCGCCAGCCAGGGCCGCGGCCTCGGCCTGGAGTTCCTGCGGCACGTCGAGCGCTGCTCGGCGCTGGTCCACGTGCTGGACTGCGCGACCCTGGAGCCCGGCCGCGACCCGCTGACCGACCTGGAGACCATCGAGGCCGAGCTGGCGCAGTACGGCGGCCTGGAGGACCGGCCGCGACTGGTCGCGCTCAACAAGGTCGACGTCCCGGACGGCCAGGACATCGCCGACCTCACCCGGGCCTCGCTGGAGGAGCGCGGCTACCGCGTGTTCGAGGTGTCCGCCGCCTCCCGCAAGGGCCTGCGCGAGCTGAACTTCGCGATGGCGCAGATCGTCGCCGAGGCCCGCGCCGCCAAGCCGCTGGAGGAGTCCACCCGGATCGTGCTGCGGCCCACCGCCGTGGACGACGCGGGCTTCACCATCACCGAGGAGGACGGCGCCTTCCGCATCCGCGGGATCAAGCCGGAGCGCTGGGTCCGCCAGACGGACTTCTCCAACGACGAGGCCGTCGGCTACCTCGCCGACCGGCTGGCCCGCCTCGGCGTGGAGGACAAGCTCTGGAAGGTCGGCGCCCACGAGGGCGACACCGTCATCATCGGCGCGGAGGACAACGCGGTCGTCTTCGACTGGGAGCCGACCATGGCCGCCGGCGCCGAGATGCTCGGGCGCCGCGGTGAGGACCACCGCCTGGAGAGCCCGCGTCCGGCGGTCGACCGCCGCCGCGACAAGCTGAAGAACCGGGACGCGGCCGAGTCCGAGTTCCTCGCCTTCGAGGCGCTCTCCAGTGGCCGCCAGGCCGCCGTCGAGGGCGACGACGACGAGGAGTAGGACCGGCCGGTCCGACCCGTGTAGTGCCGCGGCCCCGCTCCCTCCCGGAGGCGGGGCCGCGGTGCGTCGGGGGCCTTGCTGAAACGTCACTTCGCTTGGCGGGAGCCGGACTTGGCGGGACCGCCGCCGCCCGGGTGACGGGACGGGGCCCGCCGGGCGGGTGCGGTCCGCCCGGCGTCCCGCGACCGGTCCGGGCCGGCCGGTGACCGGGGAGGGGCGCGGTCCAGCCGGTGAAATGCCCTGCGGACGGGCTGCGCCGATCGCGTAGATTGCGGGGGTGACGGCCGGGCCCGGGCCCGCCGTACCCGCACCACACCGGAAGGGCGTACAGCGAGATGAGCGAGGACTCACTGCGGCAGGAGGTCCTGACCGCACGACGGATCGTCGTCAAGGTCGGTTCCTCCTCCCTCACCACGGCGGCCGGCGGCCTGGACGCCGACCGGGTCGACGCCCTGGTGGACGCGCTCGCCAAGGTCCGCGGCGGCCCGGACGCCCCCGAGGTGGTCCTGGTCTCCTCCGGTGCCATCGCGGCCGGCCTGGCCCCGCTGGGCCTGGACCGCCGGCCCAAGGACCTCGCCCGCCAGCAGGCCGCCGCGAGCGTCGGCCAGGGCCTGCTGGTCGCCCGCTACACCGCCTCCTTCGCCCGGTACGGCATCCGGGTCGGCCAGGTACTGCTGACCGCCGAGGACGCCAGCCGGCGCGCCCACTACCGCAACGCCTACCGGACGCTGGACCAGTTGCTGGCGATGGGCGCGATGCCGATCGTCAACGAGAACGACACCGTCGCCACCGCCGAAATCAAGTTCGGTGACAACGACCGGCTGGCCGCGCTGGTCGCCCACCTGGTCCGGGCCGACCTGCTGGTGCTGCTCTCCGACGTGGACGGGCTCTACGACGGCGACCCGAGCCGCCCCGGCACCAGCCGGATCGCCCAGGTGGCCGGGCCGCACGACCTGGACGGCGTCTCGATCGGCAGCGCGGGCAAGGCCGGGGTCGGTACCGGCGGCATGGTCACCAAGGTGGAGGCGGCCCGGATCGCCACCGGCGCGGGCATCCCCGTGGTGCTCACCGCCGCCAGCCGGGCCGCCGACGCGCTGGCCGGCCGGCCCACCGGCACGCTCTTCCTGCGCACCGGCAGCCGCTCCTCCGACCGGCTGCTCTGGCTGGCGCACGCGAGCAGCCCGCGCGGCGCCCTCCACCTGGACGAGGGGGCCGTCGCGGCGGTCGTCTCGGGGGGCGCCTCGCTGCTGCCCGCCGGGGTCACCAAGGTCGACGGGGAGTTCGCCGCGGGTGATCCGGTGGACCTTCTTGGCGAAAACGGCCACATCGTGGCGCGCGGACTGGTCAACTTTGATGCGAGGGAGTTGCCCCGGCTGCTCGGCCGGTCCACCCGAGACCTGGCCCAGGAGTTCGGTGCCGCGTACGAGCGCGAGGTCGTCCACCGCGACGACCTGGTCGTCCTGCGGGGCTGACCGGTCCGCGGGAGCGGCGGCGGTGCGGGCCTTGCCGCGGGCGAGGGGGCGCAGCCGTACGCGCCGGACCGGGGCCGGCGGGTACGACGACACGAGATCGCCGAACAGGAGGCCGCCGGTGGAACGCAGGCGCGAGGCAGCGCTGACCGGAGGAACGGCGGGCCGGCGGCTGACCAGCATCGACGGCGGGCGCGGGGCCGACACCCCGGCCGGGCCGGCCGGTCCGCCGCCGCAGGAGCCCGGCGCGCTACGCGGGGTCCGGCCGGACCGCCGGGACGAGGGGGAGCCGCCCACGGTGCCCGAACAGGCCCGGCTCTGGCACGTGGTGCTGAGCGTGGCGGGGCAGGCCACCCCGCTGTCCGCGTTGCGGGCGGGGCTGGAGCGGCTGGCGCACGACCACTCGTTCTTCCTGACCGCCCGCTACGCGGCCGACCACGCGGAGATCCGCTACTGGGAGCAGGCCCGGGACCTGCACGACGCGGCGGCGATCGCGCTGCGGCTCTGGGGCGAGCACAAGGTGACCGCGAACCTGCCGCCGTGGGAGATCGTCGGGCTGGAGGTGGTCGACCGGGCGACGTACCACAAGCGCGTCGCCGAGGGCTTCGGCGGCCCGCCGCCCCATCCGGGCGGGGTGCACCCGTACTGACGCACGTGCCGCGCCCGGGACACGGCACGTGCGGGCCTTGCTGGGCGCCCATGTCTCACCGGGCGAAATGCCCGGTGGGCGGGGGCGGCCCACTCGCTACCCTTGGCGCATGACCAGCGACCTCGCCACCGCCGACAGCCCCGTCCTCGCCGTAGCGCGCCGAGCCCGGGAGGCCGCCGCCGTGCTCGCCCCGCTCCCGCGCCGGGCGAAGGACGCCGCGCTGTCGGCGATCGCGGACGCCCTGGTGGCCCGGAGCGCCGAGATCACCGCCGCCAACGCCGAGGACGTCGCCCGGGCCCGTGAGGCGGGTACCGCCGAGTCGGTGATCGACCGCCTGACCCTCACCGACGAGCGGATCGCCGCGATCGCCTCGGACGTCCGCGACGTGGCCGGCCTGCCCGACCCGGTCGGCGAGGTGGTGCGCGGCTACACCCTGCCCAACGGCCTGGACGTGCGGCAGGTCCGCGTCCCGCTCGGCGTGGTCGGCATCATCTACGAGGCCCGTCCGAACGTCACCGTGGACGCCGCCGCGCTCTGCCTGAAGTCCGGCAACGCGGTGCTGCTGCGCGGTTCGGCCTCGGCCTACCGCTCCAACACCGCGCTGATCGCGGTGCTGCGCGACGCCGTCGTCTCGGCGGGCCTGCCCGCCGACGTGATCCAGCTCGTCCCGGGCGAGAGCCGGGACTCCGTCCAGGAGCTGATGCGCGCCCGGGGCCTGGTGGACGTGCTGATCCCGCGCGGCGGGGCCTCGCTGATCCGTACCGTGGTCGAGGGCTCGACCGTGCCGGTGATCGAGACGGGGACGGGCAACTGCCACGTCTACGTGGACGCCGAGACGGACCTGGCGATGGCCGTCGGCATCCTGCTGAACTCGAAGGCGCAGCGGGTCAGCGTCTGCAACTCGGCCGAGACCCTGCTCGTCCACCAGGACGTCGCGGGGGCCTTCCTGCCGCTCGCGCTGGCGGCCCTGGCCCAGGCCGGGGTGACGGTGCACGGCGACGACGCGGTCCTCAAGGCCGCCGAGGGCTCGGCGGCGACCGTGGTGCCGGCCACCGAGGCGGACTGGGAGACCGAGTACCTCTCCTACGACCTGGCGGCGGCCGTGGTGCCCTCGCTGGAGGCCGCCGTCGCGCACATCCGCCGCTGGTCCTCCGGCCACACCGAGGCGATCGTGACCACCTCGCAGGCCGCGGCCCGCCGTTTCACCCAGTTGGTCGACGCGACGACGGTGGCCGTCAACGCCTCGACGCGGTTCACCGACGGCGGTGAGTTCGGGTTCGGCGCCGAGATCGGCATCTCGACCCAGAAGCTGCACGCCCGCGGCCCGATGGGCCTGCCGGAGCTGACCAGCACCAAGTACATCGTCACTGGTGACGGGCATGTCCGGGGCGAGGCGACGCAGACCGTGGGCGGGGCGGCCGACGCCGGCTGAGCCGGCCGGGAGCCCCCGGCGGGCGGTCCGCGTCACACGGGTGACGGACCAAGTGCGAGGAGCCACAGACAAAACGCCCGACCGGTAATACGCTGAATCCGTGGCTGACGATGTGGGGGGCTTGCCGTACCCCGACGGCGCCGACCACGGTGGTGCGGACGACGAGTTCGCCACCGTGGTCTTCGATGAGGCCTTCGTCCGGTCCGCCGCCGTGCACGAGCCGACAGCCAAGGAGCGGCAGCTCGCCGCCGCCGAGGCCCGGTTCGAGCCGGACGCGGTGGTACCGGGCTGGGGCTATGACGTTCCCGTGGGGGACGGGGTGCCGCTGGAGCTGCGCCCCTACCCGAGCGGACTGGACGACGACCGCCTCTACCCCGATCCGTGGTCGGGCCCCGGCCGGGTGGTCGGGCGCCGGGCCGGGCGCTGGGGGCGGGACAGTGTCTACGACCCGGTCCGGTCGCGGCGCGGGCGCTATGTCGCCCAGCAGCGCTGGCACCGGCCGGTGGCCTGGGTGCTCGCCGTGATCATGGGCGTGAGCCTGGTCGCGGTGGCGGTCGCGGCGGTCTACCAGGGTGTGGGCGGCTCCGGTGGCGGTACGCCCCGGCGGCCCGACTCGGGGAGCAGCAGCGCGGGTGTCGATCCGGCGCCCACGCCGGCCGAACCGTCGCTCGTGGTCACCGCGCCGGCGGGCTGAGGCACTGGTCCGCGGGCGCTGCGCCGGAGTGCGCCGGAGTGCGTTCGCGCGCCGGGCCTCCGGTCACGGAGCGCTCCCGGGAATCTGGGTGAACACCCTCGTGGCGGGGCGCGGATGCGGCTTACCCTGGTGTCATGGGTGACCCGCGAGAGCCTCCGGAGGGTGCGCCCGACGGTGGTTCCGGAAGCGATGACGAGTACCGGTCCGTCGTCTTCGACGAATCCTTCGTCCGTGCTGCCCGGATCCAGGAGCTCTCCGCCCGGGAGCGGCTGGCGGGCTCGTTCGGCCGGGCCACCCGCCCGCGGGTGCGGCTCGGTCCGCTGGGCACCGTGCCGCGGCAGGCGCTCGCGCTGCTGCTGTTGATCCTGCTGGCCTTCGCGGCCGCCGTGTACTTCGGCATCAGCACGCCGAACCGGCAGAGCTCCCGCCCCGAGGGCAGCCAACTGACCGTCAGCCTGGTGGCGTTGAGCCCGGCGTCGGCCGTGCGGCCGGTCGCCGACCCGGCCGCCCCGTTCGCCGCGCTGCCGCCCGGCTACGGGGACGGTGCCATCGGCCTGGGGACGCCCGCCGGGGCGGCCACCGCGCACTTCAGCAAGATCGAGGTCACCAAGGCGCTCGACACCGTCCAGCGCTATCTGGTGGCCTCCTCGCTGGCGCCGACGACCCTGATCCAGGGGTCGACCGCCGATGTGCGGGCCTTCGTGACGCCCGGCGAGCAGGCCCAGTTCGACGCCAGTGCGGCGCACCCCGTCGACGACCGCCACCACGCGCTGACCGGGTGGATGGTCCGGTTCGACCCGGCGCAGGTCGCGCTGGCCGCCGACAGCGTGAAGGTGGCCGGGGCGATGCGGATCGACGAGGCGGACAGCACCACCCTGCAGATCACCACCGACCACACCTTCGTCTACGCGCTCAAGCCCGCCGGGGCCCCGAGCGGCGCACCGGTGACGCTGGAGACCGTCCGGCGGCAGCTGACCTTCCAGTTCGACCGGATCGACCTGGCCTCCGCCCAGCTGCGGCTGGTGGACTCGGTGCTCCAGGCCGGGCCGGCGCCGTGCGCCGGTTCGCTGGCCGGGTACGTCCGGCCGCTGCTGGCGGGGGCGGACGGCGCCGTGACCGGTGCGCAGCCGACGGAGGGTGCGCAGCCGACGGAGGGTGCGCAGCCGACGGAGGGCGTGCAGCCGATCGATCCGGGCAACCACGCCCGTCCGGCCTGGCAGGTCTGCGGGGTCCTGGCGGGCAGCTGACGTCCGGCGGCGGGCCCCGTCGCGGGCGGCCGCTCGGGCACACCGGGGCCGCCGCCGGGGCAACAGCGGGTGCCGGGGCCGGGGCCGGGGACGCCGACGGCCCCCGGCGGGAGGCCGGGAGCCGTCGGGAGCCGTCGCGCGATCAGTCCTCGTCGCGCGGCGTCGAGGAGCCGTTGGCGCGGGTGGCGCCGGTGAAGGTGTCGCGGAGCTTGCCGCCGACGGTGGCGGCGCCGCCGGCGACGTCGCGGATCAGGCCCATCAGCGGGTCCTTGCTCTCCTTCACCGAGGTCGTGTAGTGGTCGGCCGCGGCCTTCCACTGCTCGCCGACCGAGGTGTCGCCGTCGTCGGAGCGGCGCGGGTAGGCACCGGCCAGGATCGAGCGGTACTCCTCGCTCTCCGCCCACTTCTTCAGCTTGGCGACCCGCACCACCGCGAACGGGTGGCTCTGCGGCAGCACCTGCAGCAGCTTGAGCACGCCGTCGCGCAGGTCCCCGGCCTTGTCGTACTCCTCGGCCTGCTCCAGGAAGGCGTCGACGTTCATCTCGGCCAGGTTGTGGCCGCCGGCCAGCTTCATCAGGGCCCGCATGGAGGCCTGGAGGTCCTGTCCGGCGAGCAGGCCGGCCCGGTCGCTGGAGAGCTCGGCCTTGCGGAACCACTCCTTGAGGGCCGTCACGATCGCCATGATCGCGAGGTTGCCGAGCGGCACCCAGGCGATCCGGGCGGCGATGTTGGTGAGGATCAGCAGCATCGTCCGGTAGACCGCGTGGCCGGACATCGCGTGGCCGACCTCGTGGCCGATGACGGAGCGCAGCTCCTCCTCGTCCAGGAGCTCGACCAGGCCGCTGGTCACCACGATGATCGGGGTGTCGATGCCGATGCAGTAGGCGTTGACCGTCGGGTCCTGGGAGACGTAGAGGTCCGGGACCTTCTCCAGGTCCAGCACGTACGCGGCGTCGCGCACCATCCCGTGCAGCTCGGGGAACTGCCGCTCGGACGTCTTCACCGCGGTGGCCAGGAACATCAGCCGGATCGAGCGCTCGGAGACCAGCCCGGCGAGCTTCTTGAGGATGTCGTCGAAGCCGGTCAGCTTGCGCAGCGCGACGAGCGCGGAGCGGTCCGCCGGGTGCTCCCAGGCGCGGGTGGAGATCTCCGGGAAGCGCTGGCGGCGCCGGCTCGGGGTCTTCGAGGTCGTATCGGTCATGGTGTGAGTACCCTCCTGGTCGACGGCGGCCCCGGCAGCTGGCCGGCCCCCGCTGGTCTTCGCCTGCAACGACTGTCTGTGCAACGTCCGTGGTTGCGTACTCGTCCCCGGGCTCACCCTACGCGGCGCGAACGGCGCCGCAGGGGGCGGTGGCCGTCGCGGGTGTGAGGCCGGTTTACCCTGAATGCCCTGGAGAGCCGAGACCAGACCTGGCCGCGGTACCGAGCAGTCCGAGGAGCCCGCAGATGTCCACCTCCGCCCTTGTCAGCCTGGCCGGCCCGATCTCCACGGAGAACGGCCCGGGGCTCTTCCTGCGGATCATCGTGGTGGCCTCCTTCGTCGGCGTCGGCCTGCTGGCGTGGGTCCTGCTGCGGGCCGGCCGCAACAACTGAGCACCCTCCCGCCGGGCCCCGCCGGGCGCCCGGCTCACGCCGGATCAGACGCGGTGGGCCGCCGAGCGGTTGCCGTGTCGGCACCCGTACGATGACAGGTGGGCCCTCACCGGCCCGCACACCCCTGGTCCGTCATCCGAGCCGAGAAGGTCCGCCGACCATGAGCACTGCCGCCGCACTCCCCGTCCTGAACCTGCTCGCCTCCGAGGGCGAGGGGGGCAATCATGACAGCCTCAACCCGTACCTGACGGGTGGCGCCGCGCTGTTCATCCTGCTGCTGCTGCTCTACGTCACCACGCGCTTCAACCGGGACCGCTGAGCGGGGCACCGAGCCCCCGCCGGGGCGGCCCGGGGAGCGTCCGGCGGGAGCGCCGGCCGCTCCCTCACGCGTCCTCCCGGCGGCCGCCACCCGGTCGTTCCCGCCCCGTCACGGGCGTCGCGTAAGGTGTGGCGCCATGGGAGAGCAGGCCGGGAATCCCGGCGGACCGGAACCGGTGAAGAAGCGGCTCGGTGTGATGGGCGGCACCTTCGACCCGATCCACCACGGGCACCTGGTCGCCGCCAGCGAGGTGGCGAGCGCGTTCCACCTCGATGAGGTGATCTTCGTGCCGACCGGACAGCCGTGGCAGAAGACCGACCGCCTGGTGACGCCGGCCGAGGACCGCTACCTGATGACGGTCATCGCCACGGCGGAGAACCCGCAGTTCTCGGTCAGCCGGATCGACATCGACCGCGAGGGCCCGACCTACACCGTCGACACCCTGCGCGACCTGCGCGCGCTCCACCCGGACGCCGACCTCTTCTTCATCACCGGCGCCGACGCGCTCGCGCAGATCCTCTCCTGGCGGGACTCCGAGGAGCTCTTCTCGCTCGCCCACTTCATCGGCTGCACCCGGCCGGGGCACACTCTGTCGGACGCCGGACTTCCGGTGGGCGGGGTCTCCCTGGTGGAGGTCCCGGCGCTGGCCATCTCCTCCACGGACTGCCGCAACCGGGTCGCCAAGGGCGAACCGGTCTGGTACCTCGTCCCGGACGGCGTGGTCCGCTACATCGACAAGCGGGCGCTCTACGCGCCGCACCGGACCTGATCCCCGGAGGGGCCGACGGATGACCGATCGCAGGGGACAGCAGGACGACTGGTCCACCGGGCAGTACCAGCAGCAGTACCCGCCCCAGCAACAGGGCGGCTACGAGCAGCAGTACGACCAGTACGGGCAGCCGGTCCCGCCGGCGCAGCCCTACGGGCAGGACCAGTACACCGCCTACCAGGGGCAGGGCCAGGACCAGTACCAGCAGGCGTACCAGCCGTACGAGCAGCAGCAGCCGCAGCAGGGCGGCGGGTACGACCAGCAGCAGTACGACCAGTACGAGCAGTACGACCCGTACGGGCAGCCGCAGCAGGGCGGCGGCCAGGCGTACCAGCAGCCCGGGGTCTACCAGGGGCAGTACCAGCAGGGGTACCAGCCGTACGAGCAGCAGCAGCCGCAGCAGGGTGGCGGGTACGACCAGCAGGGCGGCTACGAGCAGCAGTACGCGACCGCGCCGCAGCCGGTCGTCACCGAGCCGGTGGCCGAGCAGCCCGCCCCGGCGCCGCCGCGACCCCGGACGCCCCGGCCGGGCCCCGCCGAGGCGGCGCCGGCCCGGCCCGCGGCGCCGTCCGAGCAGGTCGGCGGAAGCCGCGCGGCCAAGGCCGCCGGCGGCGCCGGCAAGACGCCCACGGGCGACTACCCCACCGGTGAGTTCACCTTCGTCGACGAGGAGGCGGAGGAGACCGAGGACGTCATCGACTGGCTGAAGTTCGCCGAGTCGCGCAGCGAGGTGCGCGCCGAGCGCCGCCGCAAGCTCCGCAACCGGCTGGTCGGCGTCGGCGTGGTGCTGGCCCTCGCCGCGGCCGGCACCGGCGGCTACCTCTGGTTCACCGGCGACAAGCAGAGCGCGGCGACCGCCGCCGGCCCGCGCCAGGTCAACGTGGTCCACCTGCGGGACCTCCAGGGCAAGGTCTCCAGCGCGCTGCTGGTCAACGACGCCTCGGGGCACAAGGGCACCGTGCTGCTGCTCCCGGACACGCTGCGCCTGCCCGGCCCGGGCGACCCGCCGGTCACCACGGTCGGCCAGGCGATGGACAGCGTCGGTCCGTCCGCCACCCGGGACGCCCTGGCCACCGTGCTGGGCGCCCCGGTGGCCGGCACCTGGCGGCTCGACACGCCGTACCTGGAACTGCTGGTCGCCCAGCTCGGCGGGGTCCGGGTGGACACCAACGCCGAGACCCACGAGGGCGGCAAGCCGGACGGCAAGCTGCTCGCCGCCGCGGGCAAGAACACCCTGCTGAGCGGGAAGGCCGCGGTCGCCTACGCCACCCTGCAGGCGGCCGGCGAGGGCCGCGACGCCCAACTGGCCCGGTTCGGGCAGGTGATGGACGCGGTGGTGCGGACCATGCCGACCGAGTTCAAGGACGCCAAGGACGACGTGCACCGGATGAACGCGGTGCTCGACCCGTCGCTGCCCGAGGACGCCCTGGCCGGCGTGCTGGTCCAGCTCGCCCAGCAGGCGAAGGACGGCCACCTCGGGACCACGGTGCTGACCGTGAAGCCGGACGGCTCGCTGGACGAGGCCGCCGCCGGCCAGCAGGTCAAGGACGTGCTGGGCGGCACGGTGAAGTCCGCCACCTCGGCCGACACCCCGGCCCGGGTCTCGATCCAGGACGCCACCGGCAACGACCAGGCGGCCGCCGCCGCGCAGGTCCAGGTGGTGAACGCGGGCCTCACCCTCATCCCCGGCGGGACGAGGACCGCGGCGCAGGCCGCCAGTGAGATCCGCTACACCGACGACGCCCGGCAGGCCGCGGCGAAGTCCCTGGCGCTGAGCCTCAACCTGCCGGAGACGGCGGCGAAGAAGGTCACCGACGCGCAGAACGCCGACCTGGTGGTCGTCCTCGGCAAGGACTACCAGCCGCCGAAGACCCCGTAGGGCGGCGGCGGCCCCGCGTCCTCCACGCAGGGTCGCGGGGGCTCGGGGCGGGGCCGCGGCGGGCGCGGGCCGGTAAACGGTTCCTGGGCCACCTGGGCGGCGTGAGATCCTGGAAGGCGATGCCCGGCCGCGTGCCGGGCATCGCCCCCAAGCCGCCGAGCCGGAAGAACATCGTGACCGCCACCGAGCACAGCCAGGAAATCATCAACGTCGCCGCCCAGGCGGCGGCCGACAAACTGGCGCACAACATCATCGCGTTCGACGTCAGCGACGTGCTGTCGATCACCGACGCGTTCCTGATCGCCTCCGCGAACAACGACCGCCAGGTCAAGTCCATCGCCGAGGAGATCGAGGACAAGCTGCGCGAGCAGCTGGACATCAAGCCGGTGCGCCGGGAGGGCGAGCGCGACGGCCGCTGGATCCTGCTCGACTACCTGGACATCGTGGTGCACGTCCAGCACTCCGAGGAGCGCTCCTTCTACTCCCTGGACCGGCTCTGGAAGGACTGCCCCGAGCTGCCGCTGCCGGCCGACGCGCTGGCCTCGCGCAACCGCCCCGACGCGCACACCGACGAGGCCGGCAACGCCCTCGCCCCGGCCGAGGCCGCCCCGGCCGACAACTTCGGCGCCGAGGACTACAGCTGAGCCGGGAGGCGCGGGGCCCGCGCATCGTCTTCTGGCGGCACGGCCAGACCTCCTGGAACCTCGAATCGCGGTTCCAGGGCACCACGGACATCGAGCTGACCGGCCAGGGCGTCCTGCAGGCCCAGCGGGCGGCCCGGCTGCTCTCCGGCCTGCGCCCCGACCTGCTGATCTCCTCGGACCTCCAGCGCGCCCGGCGGACCGCCGACGAGCTGGCCGTGATCACCGGCCTGGACGTGCAGCACCACGAGGGGCTGCGCGAGACCTACGCCGGCTCCTGGCAGGGGCTGACCAACGCGGAGATCCGGGCCCGGTTCCCGGAGGAGTACGAGGCCTGGGCGCAGGGCGAGCCCGTGCGGCGCGGCGGCGGAGAACTCTCCACCGAGGTCGCCGACCGTTCGGTGCCGGTGGTGCTGGACGCGGTCGGCAAGCTGCCGGAGGACGGCACGCTGGTGGTCGTCAGCCACGGCGGCACCATCCGCACCATGCTCGGGCGGCTGCTCGGCCTGGAGCCGGAGCTCTGGGAGTGCTTCGGCGGCCTGTCCAACTGCTGCTGGTCCGTGCTGGGCCGCGGCGCACGCGGCTGGCGCCTGCTGGAGCACAACGCGGGCACCCTCCCGCAGCCGGTGATCGGCGACGACACCTGACCGGCGACGGCACCTGACCGGTGGCGACGGCCGATCGGCGACGGTCGAGCCGCGCCCCCGCCGTTCGCCGGCACCGCGCGGGGACGGATTTCGCAGTTCCGGGCCTGACCGGTTAGAGTCTTCCTCGTTCGCACGGAAGAAACGCGGCCCGGAAGGGAAGCGGGAAATCCGGTGAGTGCGGGGCTGTAGCTCAGTTGGTAGAGCGCTTGCATGGCATGCAAGAGGTCCGGGGTTCAATTCCCCGTAGCTCCACTCCGCACCTGCGGTCCGCGAGGGCCGTGCGTGTCGCGGGGCTGTAGCTCAGTTGGTAGAGCGCTTGCATGGCATGCAAGAGGTCCGGGGTTCAATTCCCCGTAGCTCCACAGACCGCGAGAAGGCCGTCACCCACCGGGTGGCGGCCTTCGGCGTTCCCCGGGCCCCGGCCGCCAGCGCGCCGGCCCCCCGGCCGTTCAGGAGTGGCAGCTGTTCAGCCAGCCGCCGGGCGGCAGCGCGGCGAGCTCCTCGATCCGCTCACGGTCCCCTGCGCCGTCCGGGAGGTAGACCACCACGTAGGTCTCGGGCACCCCGGGCAGCGTCAGGTACGAGGCGTTCAGCCGCAGCACCCCGACCTGCGGGTGCCGGAACACCCGCAGCGACGTCTCCGGCGGCGCCACCTCCTGCCGGGCCCAGAGGTCCCGGAACAGCTCGCTCTTCGCCGACAGCCCCTGCACGTGCTGCTCCCAGACCGGCTCGCCGACGTGCTTGCCGTACGCGGCCCGCAGCACCGCCACCATCCGCGGCAGCGCCTCCGCGCGGTTCAGGAACGGGTTGCAGCACGGCGGCATGAGCAGCGTGCACCAGATGCTGTTGAACCGCCCGCTGGGCGTGACGTTCCGGTTCGTCCCGAACAGCGACTCGTACGACCGGTTGTACATCAGCACGTCGAACCGGGTGTTCGAGACCGCGGCCGGCAGCGGCGCGAGGGCGTCCAGGATGGCCTGGGTGGAGGGGTCGAGGACGGGGGGCTCGGGCCGGCTGCTCGGGCTCGCGGACACCCCGGCGAGCCGGAACAGGTGCTCCCGCTCGGTGTCGTCCAGCCGCAGCGTCCGGGCCACCGCCGCCAGCACCTGCTCGCTGGCGTTGATCGGCCGCCCCTGCTCCAGCCAGGTGTACCAGGTGACGCCGACCCCGGAGAGCTGCGCCACCTCCTCCCGGCGCAGCCCCGGCGTGCGGCGGCGCAGCCCCGGCGGCAGGCCGACCTCCTCGGGGGTGACCCGGGCGCGGCAGGCCTTGAGGTAGCCGGCCAGCTCGGTGCGGCGGCGGTCCTGCCGGCGCGGTCCGACGGCGGTGGCGGTGCGGTCGTCCAGGACGGTCATACCCGCCATCGTGCCGCAGACCGGGCGGCCGAAACAGGTGCTGCCAGTACCAGGATCGGCAGGCTCTAACCACCAGTACCGGACGCGCCGCAGGCTGGGCCCATGACGGACCTTCAGATCCGGCCCGGTGCGGCCGGCGCCACCACCACCGGCGGCCCGGCCACCAGGCCCGGGCTGCTCCTCACCCTCCTGCTCTGCGGCCAGTTCATGGCCATCCTGGACGTCTCCATCGTCAACGTCGCGGTGCCGACCATCCGCACCGACCTGCACGCCTCGGGCGCGGCCCTCCAACTCGTGATCGCCGGCTACACCATCGCCTACGCGGTGCTGCTCATCACCGGGGCCCGGCTGGGCGCCCGCTACGGCTACAGCCGGCTGTTCCAGCTGGGCCTGGCCGCCTTCACCCTCGCCTCGCTGGCCTGCGGGCTGGCGCCGGCCACCGGCTGGCTGATCGCCTTCCGGCTGCTCCAGGGCGCCGGCTCGGCGCTGATGGTGCCGCAGGTCATGAGCCTGCTGCAGCGCACCTTCACCGGCGCCGCCCGGACCAGGGCGCTCGGCCTCTACTCGGCCGTGCTGGCCGGCGGTCTGGCGGTCGGCCAGGTGCTCGGCGGAGTCCTGGTCAGCGCCGACCTGTTCGGGACGGGCTGGCGCCCGGTCTTCCTGGTCAACGTGCCGATCGGGCTGGCCCTGCTGGCGGCCGGCGCCCGGCTGCTGCCGAGCCTGCCGGGCGACCGCGGGCGCGGGTTCGACCTCCCCGGCCTGGTGGTGCTCGGCGCGGCCCTCGGGCTGCTGGTGGTGCCGCTGGTGCTCGGCCACGAACTGGGCTGGCCCGTCTGGGGCTGGGCGATGCTCGCCGCCAGCGCCGTCCTGTTCGCCCTGTTCGCGGTGGTCGAGCGGCGGATCGCCCGGCGCGGCGGACAGCCGCTGATCAGCGGCCGGGTGCTGCGGACGGCCACGCTGCGACCGGCGGCGGGCGCGATCTTCATGATCATGGCCGCCTTCGCGGGCTTCCTGTTCGCCTTCGCGCTGCACCAGCAGTCCGGCCTCGGGCACAGCGCGCTGCGGGCCGGCCTCTGCTCGGCGCCGATGGCGCTCGGCTTCGGGTTCTCCAGCCTGCACTGGCACCGGCTGCCCGCCCGGCTGCACGGCGTCCTGCCGCTGCTCGGGGCCGGGCTGCTCGTCCCCGGCTACCTGCTGCTCGGGCTGCTGCTCGGCGGCGGCGCGGAGATCGGCCCGGTGGCGCTGCTGCTGATGACCGGGCTCGGCCTCGTGGCCGGCTGCACGTACTCGCCGCTGTTCGCCCGGGCGCTGGGCGGCGTCGCCCCGGCCGACGCGGCGGACGCCAGCGGGGTGATGGTGACGGTCGTACAGCTCGGCCAGGTGGTCGGGGTCGCGGTGCTGGGCTCGGTCTTCCTCGGCGGGGTCTCGCTGCCGGCGGCGGCCCGGGACTCCGGACACGCCCTGCTGGTGACCACCGCCGCGATCGCGGGCCTGGTCGGCGTCGGTGCGGCCTTCGCCGCCCGCGCCCGCCCGACGGCCGGGTAGTACCTCCGGTAACGGATTCGTGGAGCACCCCTTCGACCGTGTAAAGTAGTCGATGTCGCCGAGGGAAACCGAAGGAAACCTCCGGTGACGCAGCAGGTCAAGGGGCTGTAGCTCAGTTGGTAGAGCGCTTGCATGGCATGCAAGAGGTCCGGGGTTCAATTCCCCGTAGCTCCACAGCAGTCGAGGGCCGTCTCCCGTTCCGGGAGGCGGCCCTCGGTGTTTTCCGGGTGCGTTTGCGGGGAGTCCGGGGGTGCTTCCGGTGGCGTCCGGGGTGCGTTCTCGCGGCGCGGGATCCCTCCGGAGGGTTCGGGGGCGCTCGCGGTCCCGGCGGTCCGGGGTTTTCCGAACGGCTCGGCAGCCGGCCCCGCCGGACCGCTACCGTCGTCCCATGGCCGATCTGGAGCGCAGGCGCAACGAGGAGCTGGCCCGGATACTGCACCAGCTCGGCTGGAACCCGGAGCGCCTGGCCCGCGAGGTGAACCTCACCCTGCCGCCCGGCCTGGCGATCAGCTCCACCGCCCCGTACAAGTGGCGCGACCGGGGCATGGTCCCGCGCAGCCCGCACGACCAGACGGTCTGCGAGGTGCTCGGCCGCGCCCTCGGCATCGCCGTCACCTACGAGCAGCTCTGGGGCCGGATGGGCGGCAACCGGGGGGCCAAGATCCTCTCGCCGCGGCTGCTCACCGACCCCTGGACGGCCGACACCGCCCAGACCGCGTTGCGCGAGGCGGCCACCGACGCGGGCCCGGTCCGTCTCACCGACCTGTTCCGCGGCGCCGACCTCGACCAGGCCGCCGGCCGGCTGGCCACCGCGCCGCCCCCGGTCGGCGGCGGGGAGGGCGCGCTGCGGATCGACCCCGCGCTGGTCGGGGAGCTCCGGCTCTCCTACCGGAGCAAGCTGCGGCTGGAGCGGGCCTGCGGCGGCGGCCTGGTGCTCGGGCCGACCCGGGCCGAGCTGGCCATGGTCGCGAAGCTGCTGGAACTCGGCGGGTACGACGAGGAGTTGGGCCGCGTGCTGTACGGCACGGCCAGCCGGCTGGCCCGGCTGGCGGGCTGGGCCGCGTACGACCTCGGACACGAGGCGGCCGCCCAGCGGGCGTTCGTGGCCGCGCTGCGCGCCGCCCACCTCAGCGGGGACCTGCGGCTCGGGGTGGGCGTGGTGGGCTGCCTGGTGGTGCTGGCCACCCAGGGCGGGGGAGGGCGCGGGCTGGACGCGGTCACCGTGCTCGCCGGGGTGCTGGAGACGGCGGGTGACGCGCTCGGGCCGGTCGACCGGGCCCTGCAGCTCGGCCGGATGGCCCGGGCGTACGGGCGGCGCGGCGAGCCGGGGGAGCTGGCGGCGGTGGCCGGGCGGGCGTTCGCGGAGCTGGACGCCGCGGCGGGCGCGGGCGCGGGTGCTTCTGCCGGTGCCGGTGCGGGTGCTTCTGCCAGTGGGGGTGCCGGTGCCGGTGCGGGTGCTTCTGCCAGTGGGGGTGCCGGTGCCGGTGCGGGTGCGTCTGCCAGTGGGGGTGCCGGTGCCGGTGCGTCTGCTCGTGCTTGTGCGGGGCAAGGTGCGGCTTCCGGCGCGGGTGCCGGGCCGGACGTGGCGCAGGCCCGGGCGGACCTCGCGGGGATGGTGGGGGAGGGCCGCCTGTTCCTCGGCGACCACCGCGGCGCCCAGGCCCTGCTCACCGAGGCGGTGGCCGGGCTAGGCCCCGGCCGCGCGCGGGCCAGGGCCCTGCTGATGGTCCGGCTGGCGGACTCCCAGCGCCGCACCGGCTCCCTCCGGGAGGCCGCCGACACGGCCGAGCGGGCACGCGCCCTGGCCGCGGGCATGCAGTCCGAGCGGGTGGCCCGCGCGCTGCGCGACTTCGACGCGGCCTCGCGGTCGATATCTCCGGAGGAGGCCTGAGCCCCTTGCGGTACCCTGAGCCCATGCGAACCGTGCGCCTGCTCCTTAGCCGGCCGCGCTGACCAGGACCGGCCGCGCCCCAGGGCGGGTGCCGGAGTCGGCGTGGCACCCCCTCCTGCGAGGGGCTTTTTTGTTTTCCGCCGCCTTTTCGTGCCGCGCCCGGCCCTGTGCCCGGTTCGCCCACTGACATCGATGGAGCCTGAAGGACCATGAGCGAGACGACCCCTGCTTCCGGCGCGGCCGAGGCCGCGACCGAGCCGTTCCGGTACAGCGCCACCCTGGCGGCGGAGATCGAGTCCCGCTGGCAGGACATCTGGGAGAAGGAGGGCACGTTCAGCGCCCCCAACCCGGCCGGTGACCTGGCCGACCCGAGCGCCGGGGACGTCTCCGCGAAGCCGCACAGCTTCATCATGGACATGTTCCCGTACCCCTCGGGCGCGGGCCTGCACGTCGGCCACCCGCTGGGCTACATCGCCACCGACGTCTTCGCCCGCTACCAGCGGATGACCGGCCACAACGTGCTGCACACGCTGGGCTACGACGCGTTCGGCCTGCCCGCCGAGCAGTACGCGGTGCAGACCGGTACCCACCCGCGGGTCTCCACCGAGGCCAACATCGCCAACATGCGCCAGCAGCTGCGCCGGCTGGGCCTGGGCCACGACCCGCGCCGCTCGATCTCCACGATCGACCCGGAGTACTACCGCTGGACCCAGTGGATCTTCCTGCAGATCTTCAACTCCTGGTACGACGAGGAGGCCGGCCGGGCCCGCCCGATCGCCGAGCTGATCGCCGGCTTCGCGGACGGCTCGCGCGAGGTCCCCGGCGGCCGCGCGTGGTCGGAGCTGTCCGCCGCCGAGCGCGACGAACTGCTGGGCGACTACCGGCTGGCGTACTCCAAGGAGGTGCCGGTCAACTGGTGCCCCGGGCTGGGCACCGTGCTGGCCAACGAGGAGGTCACCGCGGACGGCCGCTCCGAGCGCGGCAACTTCCCGGTGTTCAAGTCGAACCTGCGCCAGTGGATGATGCGGATCACCGCCTACTCGGACCGGCTGATCTCCGACCTGGACCTGCTGGACTGGCCCGAGGCCATCAAGCTGCAGCAGCGCAACTGGATCGGCCGCTCGGAAGGCGCCCGGGTCGACTTCGCGGCCCCCGGCGACCGGAAGATCACCGTCTTCACCACCCGCCCCGACACCCTGTTCGGCGCCACCTACATGGTGCTGGCCCCCGAGCACGACCTGGTCGACTCGATCGTGCCGGCCGCCTGGCCCGCCGGCACCCGTGACGAGTGGACCGGCGGCGCCGCCACCCCCGCCGAGGCCGTCGCCGCCTACCGAGCGAGTGCCGCCGCCAAGTCCGACGTGGAACGCCAGGTCGAGGCCAAGGTCAAGACCGGTGTCTTCACCGGCGCCTACGCGGTCAACCCGGTCAGCGGCGAGCCCGTCCCGGTCTTCGTCGCCGACTACGTGCTGATGGGCTACGGCACCGGCGCGATCATGGCCGTCCCGGCCCACGACCACCGCGACTTCGCGTTCGCCCGCGCCTTCGAGCTGCCGATGCGCTGCGTCGTCAAGCCGACCGACGGCCGCGACGAGGACCCGCACACCTGGGACGACGCCTTCAGCACGTACGACTCCGTCATCGTCAACTCGGCCCACGCCGAGGGCACCGAGAACGGCATCTCGCTGGACGGTCTGAGCGTCGCCGACGGCAAGGCCGCCGTCACCGCCTGGCTGGCCGAGCGCGGCATCGGCGAGGGAACCGTCAACTACCGCCTGCGCGACTGGCTGTTCAGCCGCCAGCGGTACTGGGGCGAGCCCTTCCCGATCGTCTACGACGAGGACGGCGTGATGCACGCGCTGCCCGAGTCGATGCTGCCGGTCGAGGTCCCCGAGGTGGACGACTACTCGCCGCACACCTACGACCCGTTCGACTCGACCTCCTCCCCGAAGACGCCGCTGTCGCGCAACGAGGACTGGGTCAACGTCGAGCTGGACCTGGGCGACGGGCCGAAGAAGTACCGCCGCGAGACCAACACCATGCCCAACTGGGCCGGTTCCTGCTGGTACGAGCTGCGCTACATCGACCCGTCGAACGGCGCGCGGGTCGTCGACCCGGCCAACGAGCAGTACTGGCTGGGCCCGACCGCCGAGAAGCCCGGCGGCGGCGCCGACCTGTACGTCGGCGGTGCCGAGCACGCCGTGCTGCACCTGCTGTACGCGCGGTTCTGGCACAAGGTCCTGCACGACCTGGGCCACGTCTCCTCGGTCGAGCCGTTCCACAAGCTGTTCAACCAGGGCATGATCACCGCCGACGTCTACCGCGACGAGCGCGGCTTCCCGGTGCCCGCCACCGAGGTCGAGGAGCGCGACGGCGGCTACTTCTGGCAGGGCGAGCCGGTCAAGCGCGAGGCCGGCAAGATGGGCAAGTCCCTGAAGAACGCCGTCGCCCCGGACGAGATCGCCGACGAGTACGGCGCCGACACGCTGCGCCTGTACGAGATGTCGATGGGCCCGCTGGACGTCTCCCGCCCGTGGGACACCCGCGCGGTGGTCGGCTCGTACCGCTTCCTGCAGCGACTGTGGCGCAACATCGTCTCCGAGGCCACCGGCGAGCTGGTCGTCACCGACGAGGAGCCGGACGAGGCGACGCTGCGCGCGCTGCACAAGGCCATCGACGGCATCCGCGCCGACATGGCCGCGCTGCGCTTCAACACGGCCGTGGCCAAGGCGATCGAGCTGAACAACTTCCTGGTGAAGCGCGGCTCCACGCCGCGACCGGTCGCCGAGCGGCTGGTCCTGCTGGTCGCCCCGCTGGCCCCGCACATCGCGGAGGAGCTGTGGCGCCGACTGGGCCACGGCGACTCGCTGGCCCACACCGACTACCCCGTCGCCGACCCGGCGTACGTGGTGGACGAGGCGGTCACCTGCGTCGTGCAGATCAAGGGCAAGGTCAAGGCCCGGCTGGAGGTCGCGCCGTCGATCTCCGACGCCGAGCTGGAGGCCCTGGCGCTGGCCGATCCGGCCGTCGTCGCGGCGATCGGGGACGCGCCGGTGCGCAAGGTGATCGCGCGGGCGCCGAAGCTGGTGAACATCGTCACCGGCTGACTGCCGGTGGTCGCCGTGGGTCGTCGACGGCCGGGGCGGGTGTCCTTCGGGGCGCCCGCCCTTCGGCGTTCCCGGGGCGGTGGTCCGCCGGTGTGTGAGGGCAGCTGGGGGCGGGATGCGTCGCCCCGAGGCCGGGCCCGCCTCGGGGAGATCCCCCATCTGTCCCTGATCTCCGGAGCCCGGGCCCGTTCGACCTGCCCCCGGCACGGGTCGGGCGGCTACCGTGGAACCCACGGTGGGCCGGCCCGCGTTGGGCCCGGTGGGGGCCGGTTCGGCGGACGGAAGGTGGCTCGTGATGGACGCGCTCGGCGTGATGGTCGGCCTGGCCCTGCTCTTCGGCCTCGCGATGCTGGTGCTGGTGGTGGTCGGGACCGTCAAGGCGGCGAGGGCGGTCGCCACGAAGGTGGAGCGGCACGAGGCCAACGCGCGGCGTGCGGTCGAGAACGTGACCCTCAAGGCGAAGACCTACGCCAAGCCCGGCCCGCAGGGCCAGATCTCCGCCGTCCGGCTGGGGCTGCGGACCTCCCTGGACGGCACGCGCCAGGTCCTGGATAGCGGTCTGGTGCAGGACGGCCAGCTCGGTGAGGCACTCGCCCTGCTGCGGCGGCTGGACACCCACGCGGCGGAGCTGGACGCTGAGCTGCGGATCCTGGAGCGCGAGCCGGACCCGGGCCGGATCGCGGCCAAGCTGCCCGAGCTGCGGGAGCGCGCCGAGCGGATCACCCACTCCGCCGAGACCATGCGCTGGGCGGCCCAGGACCGGATGCACCGCTTCGCCGACGACGAGCTCCGGCGGCTCAGCCAGGAGTGCGAGAGCGAGGCGGGGGCGCTGCGGCACTGGGACCACTCGGGGGCGGGGGCGGATTCCGGTTCGGGGTCGGGTACGGGGGCGGGCTTCGGCTCGGGCGTCGGTTCCGGTGGGTCGGCTGGTGCTGGTGCTGGCGGGGCGGCGGCTGGTCGGGCCGGGCTGACGGACGGGAAGGGGCGCCCGGGCGCCGAGGAACTGCTGGGGCTGAACGACCCGCTGTCGCGGCTGGCGGACCGGCTGCGGAAGCCGTCGGCCGGGCCGACGGCGGGCTGACCGGACGTCCCGCTCCTCCGGCCCGCCGCATCCCGGAAGACTCGATCCTCCCGGAGGGCTCGGGTGGGGTCGCCGTGCCCGGCGCACCGACCGGCTGTCCCTGGCGCCCCGCCCGGCGCCGGGGCCGGACGGCGGGTGGGCGGGCCGGGGCAGGCCCGGTTCGGGCGCTGTCCTCCTGGCCGGACGCGGAGTAACCTCCGCCTCATGCCCGCCGACCTCGCACTTGTCACCGATTCCACGGCTTATCTGCCCCAGCAGGCCGTCGACCGTCACGAGATCGCGGTGGTGCCGCTGAGCGTCGCGGTCGGTGACACCGTCCTCGCCGAGGGCGTGGAGATCTCGCCGAAGGACGTCGCCGAGGCGCTGCGCGGCAAGCAGCGGGTGACGACCTCCCGGCCGAGCCCCGAGGCCTTCGCCGCCGCCTACCGGGCCGCCGCCGAGGCCGGCGCGAAGGGCATCGTCTCGGTGCACATCTCCGCCGAGCTGTCCGGCACCGCGGAGGCGGCCCGGCTGGCGGCGGCCGAGGCGCCCGTCCCGGTGCGTGTGGTGGACAGCCGGCTGGTCGGCATGGCCCTCGGATACGGCGTACTGGCAGCGGCCGAGGCGATCGAGGCGGGGCGGGAACTGGACGAGGTGGTCGCCGCTGTGGCCGCGCGGACGGCGGTGACCAGCGGATTCTTCTACGTGGACACCCTGGAGCACCTGCGTCGGGGCGGCCGGATCGGGGCGGCCCGGGCGCTGCTCGGGTCGGCGCTGGCGGTGAAGCCGCTGCTGCACCTGGACGGCGGGCGGATCGAGCCGCTGGAGAAGGTCCGGACGGCGTCGCGGGCGATCGCGCGGCTGGAGGAGATCGCGGTCGAGCAGGCGGGGGAGCGGGAGGTCGACATCGCCGTCCACCACCTGGCGGCGGAGGAGCGGGCCGAGCCGCTCGCGGAGCGGCTGCGGGGGCGGATCCCCGGGCTGCGCGACCTGTACGTGGGCGAGGTGGGCGCGGTGATCGGTGCGCATGTCGGACCGGGGCTGCTGGCGGTGGTGGTCTCGCCGCGCTGAGGCCCGTGAAGCCGCGGTGCGTGAAGCCGGGGTGCGTGAAGCTGGGGTGGTGAACCCTGAGGGGCGTGGAGCCGCGGTGCGTGAAGACGCCTCCGGACGAGGGCTGAGACGGGCCTCGTGAGGACCTCTGCCGGGCGGGAAGTCAACTCCGACACTGCTGATCACTCGTGCGAGCGACATGAGTTGTCCACAACCCCGGGGTTTTCCACAGGGTTTCGCCGATTCTCCCGCCGACGGCGGACGGCTCCTAGCGTGCTCCGCATGACGAGCATGAACATCGGCGCGGTGAAGCGCCAGCGGGTCGGGGAGACGGCGCGGCGTCGGCTGGCAGCGCTGCTGCCGGCGGCCGGGGGAGGCGCCGAAGGGGCCGCCGAGGAACCGGCCGCGGGGGTGGCCGGGGGAGGCGCCGGCGCGACGGAGCCGTCGGCCACCGGGCCGCCCGGGGGATCGCCCCTCGGGGGCGGGTCGGGCGGCGGGTCGGGTGACGTGCCGAGTGCGGCGGTCGATGGACCCGCTGGTGGCGCGGGGTTTGACGGTGTGCCGCCCTACGGCGTGCCGTCCGACGATGGCGGGTCCGCCGACCCGGGTCGCGCGCCGTTTCGCTTCGGTCCTGCGGTGGTGCTCGACCGGCGGGCCGTGTCGGGGCTGGTCGTCCTGCTGCTGCTCGCCGTGGGCTACGGTGTCCAGCACTTCTGGCTGGCGCGGCCCCAGCCGGTCGCGGTGCCGACGGTGGCGTTGCCGACGCCGGCGGTCGCGCCGGCCGAGCCGGGGGCATCGCCCCCGAGCACACCGGAGTCCTCCGCCGGCCCCGTCCCAGCAGCTCCGGGAGACGCCGCGGCGCGCACTGTCGTCGTGGTCGACATCGGGGGGCGGGTGCACGCACCCGGTGTCCACACGCTGCCCGGCGGCTCCCGGGTGGCGGACGCGTTGCGCGTGGCCGGCGGACCGCTGCCCGAGACGGAGACCAAGGGCCTCAACCTGGCCCGGGTGCTGACGGACGGTGAGCAGATCCTCGTCGGCGAACCGGACGGCGCGGCGCAGGCCGTGGGCGGGCCGGCCACGGGCGCCGTGCCGAAACCGCCGGTCAGTCTGAACCACGCCACCCTCGAACAGCTCGACACGCTCCCGGGCGTCGGTCCGACGCTGGCGCAGCGCATCATCGCCTTCCGCGCGTCGCACGGATCGTTCCGCTCACTCGACCAGCTCCGGCAGGTCAGCGGCATCGGCGAACGCACCTATGCGGAGCTCAGACCGATGCTCACGCTCTGACCCGCCCGTACGCGCCCGTACCCGCCCGGTGACGCTTCCGGTCGGTGCTCCTGCTTCCGGCTCGGCCGACGCACGGAGCCGTTCGACCCGTCAGCCCATCGACCTCTGCCCGTCGACCCGGCTGCCCATCGACCCGTCGGTCACTCCCCGGAAGGAGGTGCCGTCATCGCCGCCACTGCCACCACAGACGCCGTCGTGCCGCACCGGCCTCCCGGCGATCTTCGCCTGCTCCTCCCCGCCGTCGCGGCCTGGGTGGTCACGGCGGGTGTTCTCGGGCTGGGCCCCGGGCACGGCCTCCTGCTGTCCTCGGCCGCCGGCACGGCCGTCCTGTTCGCCGTGCTCCTGCTCGCCCGCCCGGGAGTGCGGCGGCGTCGCGGCGCCGCCATGACGCTGGCCGCCGTGCTGCTCACCGGTGCGGCGGCCGCCGCCGCGACCCTGCTGCACACCGCCGACCTCCACCGGGGGCCGCTGCCCGGGCTGGCCCGGGCCGGAGCCGCCGCGCCGGAGGTGGGCGTCGAACTGACCATCACCGCCGACCCGAGAGGCCACACCTCCCGCACCAGGGGAACGGCTGCCGGGCAGGCCGTCCTCACCGTGGACGCGGTGGTGGAGCGGGTCACCGTCCCGGCGGGCTTCGAGCCGGCGGCTCCGGCCCCGGGCGACGGCGCGGGCGGCCCGCCGGTCGGCACCGAGACGGTGACCAGGACGCGGACGCCGGTGACGGTGATGGCGCGAGGGCCGGAGATCAGCGCGTGGCAACGGCTGCTCCCGTCGGCCCGTGTCGCCGTGGAAGCGGACGTCCGCCCGGCGGGGGAGGGCTACGGCGACGAGTCGGCCGCGCTGTTGATCGCCCACGGGCCGCCACGGGAGCTCGCGCCGCCCAACCTGCCGCAACGGGTCGCCGGCCGGTTGCGGGCGGGACTGCGGACGGCAAGTGACGATCTGCCGCCGGACGCACGGGGGTTGCTCCCGGCCCTGGTGGTCGGTGACACCTCACGCCTGCCCGGGGACCTCCTGGACGCCTTCCGGGCCACCGACATGGCGCATCTGGTCGCGGTCAGCGGGGCCAACCTCGCGATCGTGCTGGGTGTCCTGCTCGGTGCCCCCAGTCGTGCCGGTACAGCCGAACGACGTGGCCTGGCCGCCGCGTTCGGCATCCCGCTGCGCACCACCGCGCTGCTCGGCACAGTCGTCACGCTGGCGTTCGTGACCGTCTGCCGACCGGAACCCAGCGTGTTGCGGGCCGCCGGTACGGGGCTGATCGGACTGCTCGCGCTCGCCACCGGCCGACCCCGGCAGGCGGTGCCCGCCCTGGCCGGTACGGCGTTGCTCCTGGTGCTCCTCGACCCTTACCTCGCCCGGTCGTTCGGCTTCCTGCTCTCCGTGCTCGCCACCACCGGTCTGCTGGTGGTCGGCCCGCACTGGGCGCAGCGCCTGCGGGCGCGGGGCTGGCCGCACCACCTGGCGGGCGCCGTCGCCGCGACGGCAGCGGCCCAGGCGCTCTGTGCGCCCGTGACGGTCGTGCTGTCCGGACACATCAGCCTGGTCGCGGTGCCGTGCAACCTGCTGGCCGAGCTGGCGGTGGCTCCGGCGACCCTTCTCGGCTTCGCGGTGCTCGTCCTGGAGCCGCTCTCGCCGGCCCTGGCCCGGCTGCTCGCGGAGCCGGCCGGGCTCCCGGTGGGCTGGCTCGCGGCGGTGGCCCGGCACGGGGCGGAGCTGCCGGGCGCTCAGATCTCCTGGCCCGGCGGGCTGCTCGGCACGGTGACGCTGGCCCTGGCGACGGTGGCGGTGTGCTGGACGGTTCCTCTCCTGGCGCCCGGACGCGCCGCAGCGGTCGGTCTGCGCGTCAGGGGCGGCTGGGCCCGGCCGCTGGTGGCGGGCCTGCTCCTCCTGGTCCTGCTGGCCGTGCTGGTGCGGCCGCCCCTGCTCACCCGGCTCGCGACCGGCTGGCCGCCACCGGGCTGGCGGCTGGTCATGTGCGACGTCGGTCAGGGGGACATGGTGGTGCTGCCGGTCACCGCCGGCGGCGGGGCTCCGGGGAGCGCGGTGGTGGTGGACGCCGGGCCGGATCCGCGTGCGGCGGACCGCTGTCTGCGCGACCTCGGGATCACCCGGGTGCCGTTGCTGGTGGTGACGCACTTCCACGCGGACCACGTGGAGGGTGTGCCCGGGGTGTTGCGGGGGCGTTCGGTGGGCGCGATCGAGGGGACGGTCCTGGGTGAGCCGCCGGGTGAGGCCGCCCGGGTGTCGGGGTGGGCGGCTGCGGCCGGAGTGCCACTGGTGCGCGCGCGGACAGGCGAGCGCCGGTCGGCCGGACCGGGGCTGTCATGGGAGGTGGTGTGGCCCGATGCCGTGCTTCCGGCGGAGGCTGCCGGGGCCAACAACGCGAGTGTCGTGCTGCTGGTGACGGTGGCGGACGGTGTGCGGCTGGCCCTGTTGGGCGATCTCGAACCGCCCGCGCAGGCCGCGCTGTCGGCGCGGTGGGGCCGTGGTGTCCGGGTCGATGTGCTGAAGGTGGCCCACCACGGGTCGGCGCACCAGGACTGGGAGCTCGCGGCCGCGTTGAGGCCCAGGCTGGCGTTGATCTCGTGTGGCGAGGGGAATCCGTACGGGCATCCGTCGGTGCGGACGGTGGAGCGGCTACGTGCCCTCGGTGCCACGGTGTTGCGCACGGATACCGCTGGGGACATCGCGGTGACGGGCGACACTCCGGCTCGTCTGGGGGCGTCCGTGCACCCGCACGGCGGGCAGACCCGCCACGCCGCGGCCGCGTCGCGCGGGTCCGTGCACCCGCACGGCGGGCAGACCCGCCACGCCGCGGCCGCGTCGCGCGGTCGGCACACGGCCGGCGGGCCGCGCGGCCCGCCAGCGTGAGCCCTCTCGCTCAACCCGCCCTCTCCACAGGGAGGAGGTGGAGAGGGCGGGGAGGGGGAGCGGGGGTGGGGGGTGGGGGCGGGCCCCGGAAGACATGGCGGGGCCGACGGATCAGCCCTCCTCGCGCCACCCCTCGTGCTCGGCGGCGACGGCGTCCAGAGCGCGGAGCAGCTCCGCGGTCCAGCCGTCCTCGGGGGGTTCCACGACCACCAGCCACTGGGCGTCCTCGGCGTCGTCCTCGCCGGCGAGGGCGTCCCGGACGATTTCGAGTTCGCCGAGGTCGGGGTGGTTGGCGCTGAGTTCCTCCGTGGCGTCCTCGGCGGCGTCGCGGTCGGGCAGGACGAGGAGCTGCCGGGCGCTCGGGTCGAAGTCGTCCGGCTGGTCGGTGGTGAGGTGTTCGGTCACCGGCCCATTCTCCCGGGAGCGCCTCCCGCGTCGGAGCACACCCCCCACCGGTCGGGCCCACCCCGGCCACCCCGGCGGCTCCGCCCCTCCGGCCGTCGGACCCCGGCCCGCCCGCCCCCGCCCACCCCCGCCCGCCCGTCGTTCCTCCGGGTGGGAGTGTCCCCACCCCATGGGATGCTGGTAGGCGATGGCCAGGAAGAGTGCACCCGACGACCTGCTCGCCCCGCTGACCCTCGCGGTCGGCCAGGAGGAGCTGCTGCTCGACCGCGCGGTCGCCCAGGTGGTGGCGGCGGCGAGGGCTGCGGACCCGGACACCGATGTGCGGGACCTCCCACCCGGCACCCTGCAGCCCGGCAGCCTCGCCGAGCTGACCACGCCCTCGCTGTTCGCCGAGCGCAAGGTGATCGTCGTCCGGGCCGCCCAGGACCTCTCCGCCGACTCCGTCAAGGAGCTCAAGGCGTACATCGAGGCCCCGGCCGACGAGGTGATCGTGGTGCTGGTGCACGCGGGCGGCGCCAAGGGCAAGGGCCTGCTGGACGCCGGGCGGAAGGCGGGCGGCCGTGAGGTCGCCTGCGCGAAGCTGGCGAAGGCGTCGGACCGGCTGGCCTTCGTCCGGGGAGAGTTCCGCACGCTCGGCCGGTCGGCCACCCCGGAGGCGTGCCAGGCCCTGCTGGACGCGCTCGGCAGCGACCTCCGCGAGCTGGCGGCCGCGTGCAGCCAGCTCACCTCGGACGTCGAGGGCACCATCGACGAGACGGTGGTGGCCCGCTACTACAGCGGCCGGGCCGAGGCCACCGGCTTCGAGGTGGCGGACTTCGCGGTCACCGGCCGGGCCGCCGAGGCGCTGGAGCGGTTGCGCTGGGCGCTGGCCGTCGGGCAGCCGCCGACCGGTATCACCTACGCGCTGGCGTCCGGGGTCCGCAGCATCGGCCGGCTGGCGACCACCGGGCGGAACATGCGCCCGGCCGATCTGGCCCGCGAGCTGGGGATGCCCCCGTGGAAGGTCGAGCGGGTCCGCCAGCAGATGCGCGGCTGGACGGGCGACGGCGTGGCCACGGCCCTGACGGCGATCGCCCAGGCGGACGCGGCCGTCAAGGGCGGTTCCGACGACCCCGCCTTCGCGCTGGAGCGGGCCGTGGTGGCCGTTGCCCGGGCCGCGCGCGCCGGCTCCGGGGGCCGCTCCTACTGATCCCGGCACGGGCGCCCCGGCAACCCGAGCCCGCCCGCCGGGACGCCCGGCCGCCACGAGCAGCTCCTGCGGCCGACCCGACCGACCCGATCGACCCGACCGGCCCCACGGGAAACCCTTCCGACCCGGCCGCCACGACCGGCCCTTACGAGCCGCCGATCGCCTTCAGGATGTCCCGGGTGTCGTCGAGCATCGCGCGGCGGACGGTCTCGCGGTCCAGCGTGGTGTTCTTCCCGACCTGGTAGTTGTCCGTCCAGAACAGGGAGTACGTCATCCCGCCGTCCCGGACCTGTAGGTAGTGGTTGATGTCGTGGAAGGTCTGGTCCGAGCTGGTCGGCTCGTCGCCGTAGGCGAAGTAGGCCTCCTGGCCGAGGTTCGGCACATCGGTGATCTCGTACTTCTGCTGCTCGAAGTAGCTTCGGGTGGCGGCGAATTCGGGCGCGGAGTCGACCGCCCGGTGCAGTTCGGCGCGGATGTCGAGGGTGGCGTAGTCGGCGACGTCGCTCCCGCTGACCGCCCGTTTGACCAGCGCGTAGCACCGCATGATGTCCATGGAGTCGGACCGGCCGGTGTGCTGCAGCGGGTAGTCGGCGACCATGCGGTACTGCTTCTTGAACGCGGTGAGCTTGCCCGACTCGCAGAGCCTGTCGACGGCGTGGTAGCCGTGGAGGCTCTGCGCCGGGGAGCCGCTGTCGACGATCCGCGGCACCAGGGCCACGGCGCCGGACCAGGCGGCCGAGGCCAGGGCGGCGCCGACGAACGCCCAGACGGCGTTGCGGCGCAGGTTTCCGCCCCGCCTGACCGTCCCCTCGCGCGGCCCGGGCCCCCCGGCGGGGGCCGTACCGGGTGAGGGGACGGGCCCCGGAGCGGGGGGAAGTCCGGGCGACGCGGGCAGTCCGGGCGGTGGTCCGAAGCCCGGGGCCGCCCCAGGTGGCGGGGGCTGCTGCGGGAAGCCGCCGAACCCCGGTCCGCCCTGGGCCGGTGGTGGTGGCGGCGGTGGTGGCGTCGTCATAGGTGCCCCCCTGAGCGTCGACGAAGATGCCTGCCACGAAGGTGCCGCCCGGGAACCGTGACTCGCAACGGTGGCCCGAAACGGTGACCCGGAACGCGGTGGCCCCCGGGAGGGGGACGCGACCGCCGCCCGCCCGGTTTCCGTGAGCGCGGCCCCCCGAGCTGCCGTCACCGACCATAGCGGCAGGACCACAGAACGCGACAGAAGCCGCAGGACCCGCAGCCGCAGGACCCGCAGCCGCAGGACCCGCAGCCGCAGCGACAGAAGCCGCAGCCGCAGGACCCGCAGCCGGTCCGCCGGACGACGGGGATCCGCGCGAGAACGTCCGCGGCGGAAGCCCCGGCCGGAAACGACGACTGCCCGCCCGGTGGGGACCGGGCGGGCAGTCGGGGAAGCGCCTACGAACGGGCACTTCCGGTGGATCTTCGTGCACCGCACCCGCGTGGCGAACGCAGGCCGCGTGCGGTGCGAGTCTTGAGCTCGTCCCTCAGGGGACCGGGTAGAGGGCCGGTCCGTCCTGGGACGGTCGGGGCCGTGGGCCCCGGCGGAGTCAGGCCTGGACGGCGTTGACGCGCTTGGTGATGGCCGACTTCTTGTTGGCGGCCTGGTTGGCGTGGATGACGCCCTTGCTGACGGCCTTGTCCAGCGCCTTGGAGGCGGCGCGGGCCAGCACGGTGGCCTTCTCGGTCTCGCCGGCGGCAGCGGCCTCACGGGCCTTGCGCAGGGCGGTCTTCAGCGAGGACTTGACGGCCTTGTTGCGCAGGCGCGCCTTCTCGTTGGTCTTGTTGCGCTTGATCTGGGACTTGATGTTCGCCACGAAGGAGCCTCAGTCTTGTCAGTAAACGGTTCAGGGGTCCCCCCGGCCGAAGGCTGGGGGAGAGTTGCACCGCGCGGCCGCCGGACTGCTGAGAGGGCATGCCTGGGCCAGGTGCAGCGCCCCACGCTACCAGGGGGCACCGCCCGACCCAAACCGGCCGGATCCGGATCAGGCCCGGAGCACCGGCTCGCCGTAGTGCTCGACCTCGGGAAACGGCCGGTAGAAGCGGTGCAGCAGCTCGCGCCACCGCTGGTACTCGGCGGAACGGCGGAACCCCTCCGTGTGGTCCTCCAGCGTCTCCCATTCCACCTGGAGCAGGAACCTGGCGCCGCGGTCCTCGTCGAGGCAGCGGCGCAGCGCGAGGGAGCGGAAGCCGGACTGGACCGCGATCAGCGGCTTCGCCTCCGCGAAGGCGGCGAGGAACGCGTCCTCCTGGCCGGGGACGACGTCGAGGAGGGCGCTTTCCAGGATCATGGACGACCATCCTGCCCCGACCGGTCGGGGCGCGGGAAGGGACGGCCGTTCAAGGGCCCCGCGGCGGCACTTGAACGGACCCGCGGACCAGCCCCGGACGGACTCCCGGACGGACCCGCGCACCGACCCCCGGAGCACCCCCGGCGCGGCCCCGGTGGAACCGAACGGCGGCGGACGTCGCGCTCGTGGGAGGATGGGAAGAACTATTTCGATCGGACGACTGTCCGGTCCCCGGGAAACCGGTCAGCGATGACCCGGACGCCCCCGGCCCCCGGACCAACGGAGAATCGGACCAAGGTGCCCGCGACCCCCAGCAATGTGCCAGAGCCCAGCCGTACCGACCCGGCGCTGATCCGCAACTTCTGCATCATCGCCCACATCGACCACGGCAAGTCGACGCTCGCAGACCGGATGCTCCAGATCACCGGTGTGGTCGACCCGCGGCAGATGCGCGCCCAGTACCTCGACCGCATGGACATCGAGCGTGAGCGCGGCATCACCATCAAGTCGCAGGCCGTCCGCCTCCCATGGGCGCCGAAGACGGGGCCGAACGCCGGCTCGACGCACATCCTCAACATGATCGACACCCCGGGCCACGTGGACTTCACGTACGAGGTGTCCCGTTCCCTCGCCGCCTGCGAGGGCACCGTCCTCGTGGTGGACGCCGCCCAGGGCATCGAGGCGCAGACCCTCGCCAACCTGTACCTGGCGCTGGAGAACGACCTCACGATCGTCCCGGTGCTCAACAAGATCGACCTGCCGGCCGCCCAGCCGGAGAAGTACGCCGCCGAGATCGCGCACATCATCGGCTGCGACCCGGACGACGTGCTCAAGGTCAGCGCCAAGACCGGTCTCGGCGTCGAGGAGCTGCTCGACCACCTGGTCGACAAGATCCCGGCCCCGGTCGGCGTCAAGGACGCCCCGGCCCGCGCGATGATCTTCGACTCGGTCTACGACTCCTACCGCGGCGTGGTCACCTACGTCCGGGTGGTCGACGGCCAGCTCACCAAGCGCGAGCGCATCGCCATGATGTCCACCGGCGCGACCCACGAGCTGCTGGAGATCGGCGTCATCTCGCCGGAGCCGAAGGTCGCCGACGGCCTGGGCGTCGGCGAGGTCGGCTACATCATCACCGGGGTGAAGGACGTCCGGCAGTCCAAGGTCGGTGACACCATCACCTCGATGCACAAGGGTGCGACCGAGGCGCTGGGCGGCTACAAGGACCCGCGTCCGATGGTCTTCTCCGGCCTGTACCCGCTGGACGGCTCGGACTACCCGCTGCTGCGCGACGCCCTCGACAAGCTGCGCCTGAACGACGCCGCGCTGGTCTACGAGCCGGAGACCTCGGTCGCCCTCGGCTTCGGCTACCGCTGCGGCTTCCTCGGCCTGCTGCACCTGGAGATCATCCGGGAGCGCCTGGAGCGCGAGTTCAACCTCGACCTGATCTCCACCGCCCCGAACGTGGTCTACCGCGTCGTGATGGAGGACGGCACCGAGCACACCGTCACCAACCCCAGCGAGTTCCCGACCGGGAAGCTCGCCGAGGTCTACGAGCCGGTCGTGCGCGGCACCATCCTGGCGCCGAACGAGTTCGTCGGCGCCATCATGGAGCTCTGCCAGGCCCGTCGCGGCAACCTCCAGGGCATGGACTACCTCTCCGAGGACCGCGTCGAGCTGCGCTACACCCTGCCGCTCGCCGAGATCGTCTTCGACTTCTTCGACCAGTTGAAGTCCAAGACCCGCGGCTACGGCTCCTTCGACTACGAGCCCATCGGCGAGCAGAGCGCCCAGCTGGTCAAGGTCGACATCCTGCTGCACGGCGACGCGGTGGACGCGTTCTCCGCGATCGTGCACAAGGACAAGGCCTACAACTACGGCGTGATGATGGCCGGCAAGCTGCAGAAGCTGATCCCGCGCCAGCAGTTCGAGGTGCCGATCCAGGCCGCCATCGGCTCCCGGGTGATCGCCCGTGAGACGGTCCGCGCGATCCGCAAGGACGTTCTCGCCAAGTGCTACGGCGGTGACATCTCGCGCAAGCGCAAGCTGCTGGAGAAGCAGAAGGAAGGCAAGAAGCGGATGAAGATGGTCGGCCGCGTGGAGGTCCCGCAGGAGGCCTTCATCGCCGCGCTGTCCACCGACGCCGAGGCGCCGAAGGAGAAGAAGTAGCCGGCGCGAGCCGGGTGTTTCCGGCCGGCCCGACGGGGTCGGCCGCAGCGGTGCCCGACGGGCCCGGGGCGTCTCGCCCCGGGCCCGTCGGCCTGTCCGCACGGTCGGCCTGTCCGCACGGCGGCCGGTCGGTGCGGCGGCCCGGCTCAGGCTCTCAACGCAGCGCCCAGACGACGCCGTTGACGATGGCGGCCTTGGTCAGCCGCCCGGCCCGGCCGGTCAGCACCGAGGGCCGCATCGAGTCGTCGCCGTGGATCAGCTGGACCAGGCCGTCCCGGCGGCCGAGGCTCAGGCACTGCACGGCGTAGCGGAACGCGAAGGGCTTGTCGGTGCGCCCGGTGAGCAGCTTGCCGAGGTAGCGGCCCATCGGCTGGGCGGTGGCGCAGCCCATCCGCAGGGTGCCGGTGCCGGGGACGGTCACCGCGGCGGCGTCGCCGATGACGTGGACCTCCGGGTGCGAGACGGAGCGCAGGTGGCCGTCCACCACCGCCCGGCCGGCCGGGTCGACGGTCAGGCCCGCCTCGGCCGCCAGCGGGTGCGGCTCCATGGCGGCGGCCCAGGCGACCACGTCGGCGGGGATCCGGCCGCCGGTGGTGTCGAGGCCCCCGGCGTCGACCCCGGTGACGGTGTGCCGCTCGTGCACCTCGATCCCGAGCCGGGCCATGACGGTGCGGACGTGGGCCCGGCCACGGGCCGAGAACCAGCCGCCGACCTGTCCGGCGGCGACGATCCGCACCCGCCAGGCGGGGTGGGCCTCGGCGATCTCGGTGGCCAGTTCGATGCCGGTGGCACCGCCGCCGACCACGGCGACGGTGCCGGGCCGCCCGGCGGTGCGCAGCCGCTCGCCCAGTTCGGCGGCCCGCTCGGCGGAGTAGGCGTGCTCGGCGGCGCCGGGGACGGCGTGCCAGGCGGTGCGGCTGCCGAGGGCGTAGACCAGGGTGTCGTAGGGGAGGGCCTCGCCGGTGTCCAGGAAGACCTTGCGGGCGGCGAGGTCCAGGCCGGTGGCCCGGGCCGGGACGTGCCGCACGCCGCGGCCGCGGACCACCTCGGCCAGGGCGGGCCGGTGCTCGGGGAGGCCGGCGGCGGTCTCGTGCTGGCGGACGCGGTGCAGGAAGCGGGTCTCCGGGGCGATCAGGGTCACCCGGTGGCGCCGGCCCGCCCGGGTCGCCGCGGTCAGCCCCGCGTAGCCGGCGCCCAGTACGACGATCTGCTTCTCGGTCA
Organism: Kitasatospora sp. NPDC001603; assembly: GCF_040298365.1. Lineage (NCBI taxonomy): Bacteria > Bacillati > Actinomycetota > Actinomycetes > Kitasatosporales > Streptomycetaceae > Kitasatospora > Kitasatospora sp. NPDC001603. The sequence continues at coordinate 59,226 of NZ_JBEPAA010000009.1, read as the reverse complement.
TGTCGTCCGCCTCCTCCGAAACGCCCCTGCGGAGCGTTCTGTCGACACGTTCTCGGTGTCCGTTCGGGAAGGGGACGACGCGGCCGGTCAGGGTGTGACGGTGAGCCGCGTCACAGGTCCGTCGGCGTGCCGGGTCACAGGTCCGTCGGCGTGCCGGCGGCGTCGGCCACCCGGGTCAGCTTCTCGGGGTTGACCACCACGAAGGCCTCGGTGATCCGGCCGTCGGCGACGGTGAACGCCAGCACGCCGCCGGGCCGGCCGTCCGCGTCCTGGACGAGCAGCCCCGGCTCGTCGTTGACCAGGGCGGGCACCAGGCTCATGCCCGGCAGGAACCACTTCGCGACCAGGCCGGCCACCAGGCGGGAGACCTTGTCCGCGCCGAGGACCGGGCGGGCGCCGGCGCTGACGACGCCGCCGCCGTCGGAGTGCCAGACCACGTCCGGGTCGAGCACGGCCAGCAGGCCCTCGATGTCGCCGCGGGTGCTGGCCGCCGCGAAGGCGGTCACGGCCTGCCGGTGCTCGGCCGGGTCCGCGGTGGCGCGGCGCCCGCCGTCCTTGACCCGGCGCCGGGCCCGGGAGGCGAGCTGGCGGGCGGCGTCGGGGGAGCGGTCGAGGGAGGCGGCGATCTCGTCGAAGCCGACCGCGAACACGTCGTGCAGCACGAAGGCGGCGCGTTCGGCCGGGGTGAGCTGCTCCAGGACGGCGAGCACCGCCAGCGAGACGGACTCGCCGAGTTCGGCCAGCTCGGCCGGTGAGGCGGGGGAGTCCTGGTAGGAGACGGCCGGTTCGGGCAGCCATTCGCCGAAGTAGGCCTCCCGGCGGGCCCGGGCGGAGCCCAGCTGGTCGTAGCAGAGCCGGGTGACGACGGTGGTCAGGAAGGCGCGCGGGTCGGCGACGGCGGACCGGTCGGTGCCGCGCCAGCGCAGCCAGGCCTCCTGCAGCACGTCCTCGGCGTCGCTGAACGAGCCGAGCAGCCGGTAGGCGACCGAGCCCAGGTAGCGCCGGTGGGCCTCGAAGGCGTCGGGTTGTGCGGCGGCAGCGGCCGACAGGTCGTCACTCACAGGCCCACCGTAGCGGCCCGGGGCGGCGGCCGGAGCGTTCGAGGGGCACCCCGGACGGGGCCCCGGCCTCCCCGTGGGCGGAACGCCGGAGGGGGAGGCCGGGTGACCCCGACCTCCCCCTCCGGTGCGGCCCGCCGGCCCGCCGGTCAGTCCACCTCGGCGACGGCCTCGGCGAACTGCGCCTGGTACAGGCGGGCGTACGCGCCCTCGGCGGCGATCAGCTCGTCGTGCGTGCCCTGTTCGACGATCGAGCCGCTCTCCATCACCAGGATCACGTCGGCGTCCCGGATGGTGGAGAGCCGGTGGGCGATCACGAAGCTGGTGCGGCCGGTGCGCAGCCGGGCCATGGCGCGCTGGATCAGCACCTCGGTCCGGGTGTCGACCGAGCTGGTCGCCTCGTCCAGGACCAGGATCGACGGCTGCGCCAGGAACGCCCGGGCGATGGTGATCAGCTGCTTCTCGCCGGTGCTGACGCCGGTGCCCTCGTCGTCGATGACGGTGTCGTAGCCGTTCGGCAGGGTCCGGACGAAGCGGTCCACGTGGGCGGCCCTGGCCGCCTCGACGACCTGCTCGTGGGTGGCGCCCTGGGCGCCGTAGGCGATGTTCTCGGCGATGGTGCCGCCGAACAGCCAGGTGTCCTGGAGGACCATGCCGATGCCGGAGCGGAGGTCCTCGCGGGACATCGCCGCGATGTCGACCCCGTCCAGGGTGATCCGCCCGCCGCTGACCTCGTAGAACCGCATCAGCAGGTTGACCAGGGTGGTCTTGCCGGCGCCGGTCGGGCCGACGATGGCGACGGTCTGGCCCGGTTCGACCTTCAGCGAGAGGTCGTCGATGAGCGGCTTGTCGGGGTCGTAGCGGAAGGAGACGTCCTGGAAGGCGACCCGGCCGCGGATCGCGTCGGGGCGTTCCGGCATGGCCGGCTCCGGGGTCTGCTCGGTCGCGTCCAGCAGCTCGAAGACGCGCTCGGCGGAGGCGACGCCGGACTGCACCAGGTTGGCCATGCTGGCGACCTGGGTGAGCGGCTGGCTGAACTGCCGCGAGTACTGGATGAACGCCTGCACGTCGCCGATCGACAGCGCGCCGCTGGCGACCCGCAGGCCGCCGACGACGGCCACCAGCACGTACTGCAGGTTGCCGATCAGCATCATCGCGGGCTGGATGATGCCGGAGATGAACTGGGCCCGGAAGCTGGCCGTGTACAGCGCCTCGTTGTGCTCCCGGAAGGTCTCGGCGGACTCCTTCTGCCGGCCGAAGACCTTCACCAGGGCGTGGCCGGTGTACATCTCCTCGATGTGCGCGTTCAGCTGCCCGGTGGACTTCCACTGCTGGACGAACTGCGGCTGCGCCCGCTTGCCGACCCTGGTCGCCACCACGACCGACAGCGGGACGGAGACCAGGGCGATCAGGGCGAGCAGCGGGGAGATCCAGAACATCATGGCGAGCACGCCGACCACGGTGAGCAGTGAGTTCACCACCTGGCCCATGGTCTGCTGCATGGACTGGCCGATGTTGTCGATGTCGTTGGTGACCCGGCTGAGCACCTCGCCGCGGGGCTGCTTGTCGAAGTAGCTGAGCGGCAGCCGGGCGAGCTTGGACTCGACGTCCTGGCGCAGCCGGTAGCTGGCCCGCTGGATCGCCTTGGTGGCGAGCCGGCCCTGGACGATGCCGAAGGCGGCGGAGGCGACGTAGATCGCCAGCACCCAGAGCAGCACGGTGCCGATCGCGCCGAAGTCCATGTGCTGGCCGGGGGTGAAGTCGACCGCGGAGAGCAGGTCAGCGGCGCCGCCGTCGTGCGCCCGCACGTCCGCGACGGCCTGCGCCTTGGAGATGCCGGCCGGGAACTGCTGGCCGACCACGCCGGCGAAGATCAGGTCGGTGGCCCTGCCGAGTACCTTGGGCCCGGTCACGGCGCAGCCGATGCTGAGCACGCCGAGGGCCAGCACGCCGCTGAGCAGGGCGCGTTCGGGGCGGAGCAGGGCGAGCAGCCGCTTGCCCGAGCCCTTGAAGTCCATCGACTTCTCGGAGCCCTGGCCGCCCATGAACCGGCCGGGGCCGGCCGGGCCGCGGCGGGCGGCGGCGGCCTGCGAGTCGCTGGGCACCTCGCCGGAGCCGGGGCCCTTCGTCATGGGCGCCTTCTTCTGCGGGGTGGTCACGCCGCCTCCTGCTCGGTGAGCTGGGAGAGCACGATCTCCCGGTACGTCGGGTTGTCGGCCATCAGTTCGCCGTGGGTGCCGCTGCCGACGACCGCGCCCTCGTCCAGGACGACGATCCGGTCGGCGTCGCGGATGGTGGAGACGCGCTGGGCGACGATCAGCACGGTGGCGTCGGCGGTCTCCCGGGAGAGGGCCCTGCGCAGCCTGGCGTCGGTGGCGTAGTCCAGCGCCGAGAACGAGTCGTCGAACAGGTAGACGCCGGGCTTGCGGACGAGCGCGCGGGCGATCGCCAGGCGCTGGCGCTGGCCGCCGGAGACGTTGCTGCCGCCCTGGGCGATGGGCGCGTCGAGGCCCTCGGGGAAGCGCTCGACGAACTCCTTGGCCTGGGCGACCTCCAGGGCGTGCCAGAGTTCCTCGTCGGTGGCGTCGGGCCGGCCGTAGCGCAGGTTGCTGGCGACGGTGCCGGTGAACAGGTAGGGCTTCTGCGGGACGAGGCCGACGGTCTCGGCGATCGTCTCGGGGGCGAGTTCGCGGACGTCCACGCCGTCCAGCAGGACTTGTCCGGCGGTGGCGTCGAAGAGCCGGGGGACGAGGCCGAGCAGGGTGGACTTGCCGCTGCCGGTGGAGCCGATGACGGCGGTGGTCTCGCCGGGGCGGGCGGTGATGTCGACGCCGCGCAGGACGGAGGCCTCGGCGCCGGGGTAGCGGAACTCGACGGCGCGCAGTTCGAGCTTGCCCCGGGCCAGGAGTTCGGTGACGGGGGTGGCCGGCGGGACGACGCTGGAGCTGGTGTCCAGGACCTCCTGGATGCGCTCGGCGCAGACCTCGGCGCGCGGCACCATCATGAACATGAAGGTGGCCATCATGACGCTCATCAGGATCTGCATCAGGTAGGAGAGGAAGGCGGTCAGCCCGCCGATCTCCATGCCGCCGCTGTCGATGCGCATGGCGCCGAACCAGAGCACGGCGACGCTGGAGGCGTTCACCACCAGCATCACGGCCGGGAACATGAACGACATCAGCTGGCCGACCTGGAGGGCGACCCCGGTCAGGTCCCGGTTGGCGCCGGCGAACCGGGCCTGCTCGTGGTCGTCCTTGACGAAGGCGCGGATGACCCGGATGCCGGTGATCTGCTCGCGCAGGACCCGGTTCACCGTGTCGATCTTCTTCTGCATGCTGCGGAACTTCGGGCGCAGCGCGCGGACGAGCAGGGCGACCACGACGCCCAGCAGGGGGACGACGGCCAGCAGCAGCGCGGAGAGCGGCACGTCCTGGTTGAGCGCCATGACGATGCCGCCGACGCACATGATCGGCGCGGCGACCATCAGGGTGAAGGTCATCAGGGCCAGCATCTGGACCTGCTGGACGTCGTTGGTCGTCCGGGTGATCAGGGAGGGGGCGCCGAAGGAGCCGACCTCGCGGGCGGAGAAGGTCTGCACCCGGTCGAAGACGGCGGCCCGGACGTCCCGGCCGAACGCCATGGCGGTGCGCGCGCCGTAGAAGACGGCACCGATCGAGCAGAGCGCCTGGGCGACGGTGACGGCGATCATCACAGCGCCGATGCGCAGGATGTAACCGGTGTCGCCCTTGACCACGCCCTGGTCGATGATGTCGGCGTTCAGCGTCGGCAGGTAGAGCAGGGCGAGCGTGGACACCAGCTGGAGGAGCACCAGCAGGGAGATCGGTCGGGAGTACGGGCGCAGGTACGCCCTCAGCAGTCTGATCAGCACTGGCACACTCTTGTCTTCGGCAGTGGGGTTCGCATCCCAATTCTCATGCTTCTGTGGACTCGCACAGTTGATTCCGGCCCCGCGCCCCGAGGTTTGTCCAGTCCTTTGCTGAACGCACCGGCGGGCCCGGTTGCGCCGTGCACCGGCGGCTCGGCAGTGTGCCAGCTGTCCTCACCCTCTTACGGAATGACCGGTTTCCCCCTAGGCTGCTGATTGCCCCCTTGTTACTCACCGGTATCGGATCGATTGCCCGGGGGCCCGGCGACCGCCCCCACGGGCGCCGCGACATCCCTCAGACGGCCACCCGCCCCCGGAGGTCCTCGTTGAGTTCCGCGCAGTCCCTGATCGACTCCGGCCGTGCCGACATCGTCGCCGGGCGGCCCGCCTCCGTCGCCCACCTGTTCCTGGAGCGGGTCGCCGCCACGCCGGCGGGTGAGGCCTACCGCTTCCCCGTCCCGGTGGACGAGCACGCGGCGGACGGCGCCCCCGGCGCCGAGCAGTGGCGTTCGCTGACCTGGGCGCAGACCGCCACCCGGGTGTACGCGGTGGCCGCCGGCCTGCTGTCGCTGGGCATCAGCCCGGAGGACCGGGTCGCGCTGATGTCCTCCACCCGGCTGGAGTGGGTCATCGCCGACCTCGGCAACATGTGCGCGGGGGCGGCCACCACGGCCGTCTACCCGAGCACCAACGCCGACGAGACGGCCTACATCCTCTCCGACTCGGGCTCCAGGGCGATCTTCGTCGAGAACGAGAAGCAGCTCGCCAAGGTCGTCGGCGAGCTCGGCCAGCTGCCCGAGCTGCGCACCGCCGTCCTCTTCGACGGCACCGGCCCGGTCGCCGGGGCGTCCGGGCTGAACGTGCTCACCCTGGCCGAGCTGGAGCAGCTCGGCACCGAGTACCTGGAGCAGCACCCGGACGCCGTGCGGCGGGCCGTCGACGCGCTCGACAAGGAGCAGCTGGCGACCCTGATCTACACCTCCGGCACCACCGGCCGCCCCAAGGGCGTGCGGCTGGTCCACGACTGCTGGGCGTACCAGGGGCGGGCGCAGGAGGAGAGCGGGCTGCTGCGCGCGGACGACGTGCAGTTCATGTGGCTGCCGCTGTCGCACGTGTTCGGCAAGAGCCTGATCTGCGGCCAGATCGCCACCGGTCACGTGATGGCGCTGGACGGCCGGGTGGACCGGATCATCCACAACCTGCCGGTGATCCGCCCGACCATGATGGCCTCGGCGCCGCGCATCTTCGAGAAGGTCTACAACGGCATCGCCGGCAAGGCCCGGGCCGAGGGCGGCGCCAAGTACAAGATCTTCATGTGGGCGGCGAAGACCGCCCGCGACTACGCCCGGGTCACCCAGGCCAACCGGATCGCCACCGGGCAGGACAGCGCCCCGCTGGGGCTGCGGGTGCGGCACGCGGTGGCCGACAAGCTGGTGTACGCCAAGATCCGGGCCGCGTTCGGCGGGCGGATGCGCGGCTCGGTCTCCGGCAGTGCCGCGCTGGCACCCGAGATCGGCTACTTCTTCGCCGGCGTCGGCGTGCCCGTCCTGGAGGGCTACGGCCTGACCGAGAGCTCGGCCGGGATCTGCGTCAACCCCGCCGAGGACCTCCGGGTCGGCACCATCGGCACCGTGCTGCCCGGCAGCGAGATCCGGATCGCCGAGGACGGCGAGATCCTGCTGCGCGGCCCCGGCGTCATGCGCGGCTACCACAACCTGCCGGAGAAGACCGCCGAGGTGCTGGAGCCGGACGGCTGGTTCCACACCGAGGACATCGGCGAGATCGGCCAGGACGGCTTCCTGCGGATCACCGACCGCAAGAAGGACATGTTCAAGACCTCCGGCGGCAAGTACGTCGCGCCGAGCGAGGTGGAGGGCAAGTTCAAGGCGGTCTGCCCGTTCGTCAGCAACATCCTGGTGATCGGCAACGGCCGCAACTACTGCACCGCGCTGATCGGCCTGGACGAGTCGGTGATCATGCCGTGGGCGGCCGAGCACGGCCTGGCCGGCAAGTCCTACGCCGAGGTGGTCGGCGACCCGAAGGTGCACCAGCTGGTCGACGGCTTCGTGCAGCGCCTCAACGGCGACCTCCAGCGCTGGCAGACGATCAAGAAGTTCACCCTGCTCCCGCGCGACCTGGACATCGAGCACGGCGAGCTCACGCCGAGCCTGAAGATCAAGCGCCCGGTGGTCGAGCGGACGTACGCGGACGCCGTCACCGAGATGTACGCGGGCGCGAACGAGGCCTGATCCGTCCGTCGTCCCGTACGGCCTCGATGATCACCGGGGCCGTACGGGACAATGGGGTCATGCCCTCCGCACTCCCCGACGGCGAACCCGTGCCGTCCGACGGTTCCCTGCCCGCGCACGCCCTCGCCGGGCTCGGGTCGCGGCCGTTCGGCTTCTACCTGCACGTGCCGTACTGCGCGAGCCGCTGCGGCTACTGCGACTTCAACACCTACACCGCCACCGAGCTGCGCTCCTCCGGCGCCGTCGCCTCCCAGGAGACCTACGCCGACAACGTGGTCGCCGAGATCCGGCTGGCCCGCGAGGTCCTCGGCGACACCGACCTGCCCGTGCGGACCGTCTTCCTCGGCGGCGGCACGCCCACCCTGCTGCCCGCCCGGGACCTGGTGAAGATGCTGGCGGCGATCCGGGCGGAGTTCGGGCTCGCCGACGACGCCGAGGTGACCACCGAGGCCAACCCCGAGTCGGTCGACCCGGCCTACCTCGCCGAACTGCGCGAGGGCGGCTACAACCGGGTCTCCTTCGGCATGCAGAGCGCCCGGCCGCACGTCCTGCGGCTGCTCGACCGCCACCACACCCCGGGCCGCCCGGAGGCCTGCGTGGCCGAGGCCCGCGCGGCCGGCTTCGAGCACGTCAACCTGGACCTCATCTACGGCACCCCCGGCGAGTCCGACGACGACTGGCGGGCCTCCCTGGACGCCGCGATCGGCGCCGGGCCGGACCACGTCTCGGCCTACTCGCTGATCGTCGAGGACGGCACCAAGCTGGCCGCCCGGGTCAAGCGCGGCGAGCTGCCGATGATCGACGACGACGTGCACGCCGACCGCTACCTGATCGCCGAGCAGGCGCTCGCCGCCGCCGGCTACTCCTGGTACGAGGTCTCCAACTGGGCCACCACCCCGCAGGGCCGCTGCCGCCACAACGAGCTCTACTGGACCGGCGGCGACTGGTGGGGCGCCGGCCCCGGCGCGCACAGCCACGTCGGCGGCGTCCGCTGGTGGAACGCCAAGCACCCGGCCGGCTACGCCCGCGCCCTCGCCGAGCGCCGCACCCCGGCCCAGGGCCGCGAGCGGCTCACCGACGAGGACCGCCGGGTCGAGCGCATCCTGCTCGAACTGCGCCTCGCCGAGGGCATCCCGCTGGACCTGCTCACGGCGACCGGCCGCGCGGCCGCCGACCGGCACCTCGCCGACGGCCTGCTCGACCGCACCACCCACGAGCGCGGCCGGGCCACCCTGACCCTCCAGGGCCGCCTCCTGGCCGACGCCGTGGTCCGCGACCTGGTGGACTGAGAGTCGTTGCCGTGGTGCCAGCCGCCGGCTCGCGGTCGCGGGCCCACGGCTGACCGGTCAGTCCTCCAGGGTGACGAAGTCGATCAGTTCCTCGACCTTCGCCAGCAGGGCGGGCTCCAGGTCCTTGAAGGAGTCGACCGAGGCGAGGATCCGCTTCCACGCGGCGGGGGTGTCGGCCGGCCAGCCGAGGCGGCGGCAGACGCCCCCCTTCCAGTCCTCGCCGTAGGGGACGTCCGGCCAGCCGGGGATGCCGACGGAGGAGGGCTTCACGGCCTGCCAGACGTCGATGTACGGGTGGCCGACGACCAGCACGGCGTCGCCGGTGACCCGGGCGGCGATCCGGTGCTCCTTGGTGCCGGGGAGCAGGTGGTCGACCAGGACGCCGAGCCGGCGGCCCGGGCCGGGGGCGAAGTCGGCGACGATCGCGGGCAGGTCGTCGATGCCCTCCAGGTACTCGACGACGACGCCCTCGATCCGCAGGTCGTCCCCCCAGACCCGCTCGACCAGTTCGGCGTCGTGCCGCCCCTCGACGTAGATCCGCGACTCCCGGGCCACCCGGGCCCGCGCTCCGGGGACGGCGACCGAGCCGGAGGCCGTCCGGCCCGGCGCGCGCGGGGGAGCCGGCGCGGCGGCGGCGGGGCGGACCAGGGTGACGGTCCGGCCCTCCAGCAGGAAGCCGCGCGGCACCAGCGGGAACACCCGCCGCTTGCCGAACCGGTCCTCCAGGGTGACGGTGAACCCCTCGGCGGTCTTCTCGCAGCGCACCACCGCGCCGCAGAAGCCGGTCGCGGCCTCCTCGACCACGAGGTCCCGGTCGGCGGGCACCTCGGGGGCGGGCTGCTGCCGCTTCCACGGCGGGGTGAGGTCGGGTCCGTACTGGCGGCTGCGCATGCAGGTGACTATAGGCAGGCCCGACGGGGCGTCACAGGCCCGGCGCGCCCCAGACCGGGAACCAGCGGGTGAGGTCCTTCTCCAGCCGCAGGTCGTTCCCCAGCATGGCGTTGACCTGCAGTTCCAGCGGGCTGTCGCGCTTCTCCCCGCCGCCCGGCACCGGCGCGAACGGGTAGAAGGTGCCGCGCTTGTACAGGTAGACCAGCGCCAGCGGCTGCCCCTCGGCGCCGCGGAAGGCCACCAGCGAGCAGAGCAGCTGCGGGCCGAAGCCGTTCCCCTCCAGCTCGCTGTTGACCGCGTGCAGGTCGTTGACCAGCTCCGGCAGCTCCTTGGGGGTGTGCCGGGCGAGCAGCCAGGAGTAGCCGTAGGCGTCCTTGGAGGCCTCCACCGGGACGCCGCCGCGCTCGGTGTCGGCGTCCAGCAGGGCCCGGACCTGCCGCTCGACCTCGACGAAGGCGCCGCCCTCGACCGAGGAGAAGCAGACCGACCCGACGCCGGTCGGCCGGAAGCCGGCCGCCGCCTCCAGGGTCAGCGCGGCCGAGGGCACGCCGAACAGCTGGTCGAGGTCGGGCCGGACGGGCTTGGTGCGGCCGAACAGTGCGTCCAGGATTCCCACGGCGGTCCCCTCCGGGGCGGGTCGTCGGCTCAGCGGCCGAGCTGGGTGGAGATCTTCGCCAGCTGCTCCAGCCGCTTCTCCAGCGAGGGGTGGGTGGAGAACAGCTGCGAGGCGGCCTCCCGGGCGCTCAGCGCGGGGGCGAAGTAGAAGGCGTTGTACGGCTGGGCCTGGCGCAGGTCCTTGGTCGGGATCGCGGCGATCTGGCCGGTCACCTTGGTGAGCGCCGAGGCCAGTGCGCTGGGCCGGCCGGTGAGCTGGGCGGCGGCCCGGTCGGCGGCCAGCTCCCGGTAGCGGGAGAGCAGCCGGGTCAGCAGGAAGCTGATCGCGTACACCACCACCGACACCAGCGGGATGACCAGCGCGGCGATCGCGGCGTTGGAGTCGTTGCTGTTGCGGCCGCCGCCCATGAAGCCGCCGTACATCGCGATCCGGGTCATCGCCCCGGCCAGTACGCCGAGGAAGCCGGCGATGGTCATCACCGCGACGTCCCGGTGGGCGACGTGCGACAGCTCGTGCGCCAGGACGCCCTCCAGTTCCTCCGGTTCCAGCCGCCGCAGCAGCCCGGTGGTGACGCAGACCACCGCGTTCTGCGGGTTGCGGCCGGTCGCGAAGGCGTTCGGCATGTCGTTGTCGGCGACCGCCACCCGGGGTTTGGGCATGTCGGCGAGGGCGCAGAGCCGGTCGACGGTGCCGTGCAGCTGGGGGTACTGCTCCGGGGTCACCCGGTGGGCGCCCATCGCCCGTTCGGTGATCTTGTCGCTGAACCAGAACTGGGCCACGAACAGCCCGCCGGAGATCAGCACGATCAGTGGCCAGGCGCCGCGCAGCAGCGCGATCAGCAGGCCGGTGAAACCCACGTACAGGAGCCCGATCACGAACATGGTCCCGACCATCCGGCCGGTCAGGCCGCGGTCCGGGGCGAAGCGGGTGGGCTGGCCCGAGGTCGACATCGCTGGTCCTCCGTTCGCCGTTCGCTATCGATGCTGCCACCCGGCCGGTCCCGCGGCATCACCCGCGCGCCGCGCGATGCGGGCAGGATCACCCCGGCGGTGCCGTTCCTGCCGTCGGACCCGGGCCTTACACTGGCAGGTACGGTTCTGGCACTCCTCTGTTCAGAGTGCCAAAGGCCGCGGTCCGCCCGGCGGACCGCACCATGCCGGAACGACACACGTCACCACGGACAACGTGCGAAGAGGGAGGTGCGTGCCCCATGGCCGGTGAGGTCCGCCAGCTCGACGAACGCAAGCTCGCCGTGCTCCGCGCCATCGTCCAGGACTACGTGGGCACCGAGGAGCCGGTCGGCTCCAAGGCTCTCGTCGAACGCCACAACCTCGGGGTCTCCCCGGCCACCGTCCGCAACGACATGGCCGCGCTGGAGGAGGACGGCTTCATCCACCAGCCGCACACCAGCGCCGGGCGGATCCCCACCGACAAGGGGTACCGCCTCTTCGTCGACCGGCTCGCCGAGGTCAAGCCGATGAGCGCGCCCGAGCGGCGGGCGATCCGGCACTTCCTGGACGGCGCGGTGGACCTGGACGACGTGGTCGCCCGCACGGTCCGGCTGCTCGCCCAGCTCACCCGGCAGGTGGCGGTGGTCCAGTACCCCTCGCTCTCCCGCTCCACGGTGCGCCACATCGAGCTGGTCGCGCTCGCTCCGGCCAAGGTCATGCTGGTCCTGATCACCAACACCGGCCGGGTCGAGCAGCGGATGGTCGACTGCCCGGGTCCGGTCGGCGAGGTGGTCCTCGCGGACCTCCGTGCCAAGATCAACACGAGGGCCGTCGGCGTGCGGCTGCCCGACGTGCCGGGGCTGCTGGACGAGCTCCCGGCGATGTTCGAGGCGGTGGACCGGCCGGCCGTCACCATCGTCCTGGCGACGCTCTTCGAGGCGCTCGCCGAGCAGAACGAGGAGCGGATCATGCTGGCCGGCACGGCCAACCTGACCCGCTTCGGCCACGACTTCCCGCTCACCATCCAGCCGGTGCTGGAGGCGCTGGAGGAGCAGGTCGTCCTGCTGCGCCTCCTGGGTGAGACGGCGGACGCCGGGATGACGGTCCGGATCGGCCGGGAGAACGCGTACGAAGGGCTCAATTCCACCTCGGTCGTCTCGGTCGGTTACGGTTCGGGCGACGAGAGCGTGGCCAAACTGGGTGTGATCGGTCCGACCCGGATGGACTATCCGGGCACAATGGGGGCGGTGCGAGCGGTGGCACGGTACGTGGGCCAGATCCTGGCCGAGTCGTAGGGAACGACCGGTGTCACACGGATGACACCGGTACCAGTCGCAAGCACTTCTACAGGCGGAACAAGCGGAGCATTTGGTGGCCACGGACTACTACGCGGTACTCGGCGTCCGACGGGATGCGGGGCAGGACGAGATCAAGAAGGCGTTCCGGCGCCTGGCGCGCGAACTGCACCCGGACGTCAACCCCGACCCGAAGACGCAGGAGCGGTTCAAGGAGATCAACGCCGCCTACGAGGTCCTCTCCGACCCGCAGAAGCGGCAGGTCTACGACCTCGGCGGGGATCCCCTCTCGCCCAACGGCGGAGGCGCGGGCGGCTTCGGCGCGGGCGCGGCCGGGTTCGGCTTCTCCGACATCATGGACGCGTTCTTCGGCGCGGCCGCCGGTCAGCGCGGCCCGCGCTCGCGCACCCGGCGCGGCCAGGACGCCATGATCCGGCTGGAGATCACCCTGGAGGAGGCCGCGTTCGGCACCACCAAGGAACTCCAGGTCGACACCGCCGTCACCTGCACCACGTGCAGCGGCGAGGGCGCCGCCCCCGGCACCTCCGCGCAGACCTGTGACATGTGTCGCGGCAAGGGCGAGGTCTCCCAGGTCACCCGGTCCTTCCTGGGCCAGGTCATGACCTCCCGGCCCTGCCCGCAGTGCCAGGGCTTCGGCACCGTCGTGCCGACCCCGTGCCCGGAGTGCGCCGGCGACGGCCGCGTGCGGGCCCGCCGCACCCTGACCGTGAAGATCCCGGCCGGTGTCGACAACGGCACCCGGATCCAGCTGGCCGGCGAGGGCGAGGTCGGCCCCGGCGGCGGCCCGGCCGGCGACCTCTACGTCGAGATCGCCGAGAGCACCCACCCGACCTTCCAGCGCCGCGGCGACGACCTGCACTGCACGGTCACCATCCCGATGACGGCCGCCTCGCTCGGCACCCAGGTGCCGCTGCAGACCCTGGACGGGCTGGAGGAGGTCGACATCCGGCCCGGCACCCAGTCCGGCCAGTCGATCCCGCTGCACGCCCGCGGCATCACCCATCTGCGCGGCGGCGGCCGGGGCGACTTGATAGTGCACGTCGAGGTGCAGACGCCCACCAAGCTCGACCCCGAGCAGGAGGACCTGCTGCGCCGGCTCGCGGTGCTGCGCGGCGAGGAGCGGCCCTCCGGGCAGTTCGCGCCGGGCCAGCAGGGGCTGTTCTCCCGGCTGAAGGACGCCTTCAACGGCCGCTGACCGTACCGGCGCCCGGTGCCCCGCTCCCGGCGGGTCACCGGGCGCCGTCGTTCCCCCGTCCGTCCCCCCACCCCCACTCCAGGAACCGCCATGACCGCGCCCGTGTTCGTCGTCGAGACCGCGCAGCTCGCCTCCGCCGCCCCCGGCGCGGTGGTCCGGCTGGACGGCCCGGAGGGGCGGCACGCCGCCGCCGTGAAGCGGCTGGAGCCGGGCGAGGCGGTGACCCTGGCCGACGGGCTCGGCCTGGGCGCCGACGGCACCGTCACGGCCGTGCACGGCAAGGACGCCGTCGAGGTGACGGTCGCCGCGGTCCGCCGGGAGGCCGAGCCGGCGCCGCGGATCGTCGTCGTCCAGGCGCTGCCCAAGGGCGACCGCGGCGAGCTGGCGGTGGAGACCATGACCGAGGTCGGCGTGGACGTGGTGATCCCCTGGGCCGCCTCCCGCTGCATCACCCAGTGGAAGGGCGAGCGCGGTGCCAAGGCGCTCGCGAAGTGGCGCTCCACCGCCCGCGAGGCGGGCAAGCAGTCCCGCCGGCTGCGGTTCCCCGAGGTCCGCGAACTCGCCACCACCCGCCAGCTGGCGCCCGTCCTGGCCGGGGCCGCGCTCGCCGCGGTGCTGCACGAGGACGGCGCCGAGCCGCTGGCCGGCGCCGCGCTGCCCGGCGGCGGGGACATCGTGCTGGTGGTCGGCCCCGAGGGCGGGGTCTCCCCGGAGGAGCTGGCCGCCTTCGCCGAGGCCGGTGCCAGGCCGTACCGGCTCGGGTCCTCGGTGCTGCGCACCTCGACCGCGGGAGTGGCCGCCGGCGCCCTGCTGCTGGGCCGCACCGGCCGCTGGGGCTGAGCGGGCCGGTCGCCGCACGGACCGTTCGTCCTCCGGCGGTTCGTTCCCCGGCGGTTCGTCCCCCGTAGGGGGCGGCCTGCGCGAAACCGGAGGCGCGCCGCCCCGGCGGGTGCGTAGGGTGCGGCTGTGAGCGAATCCCCGAGCACCCCTGCCGGCGCCTACCTGCGCCATCCGCACCTGCACGGTGACCTGATCACCTTCGTCGCGGAGAACGACGTCTGGCTCGCCCCGCTGGACGGCGGCCGGCCCTGGCGGCTGACGGCCGATCACGTCCCGGTCCGCCGCCCGCGCTTCTCGCCGGACGGCCGGCACATCGCCTTCGTCTCCACCCGGGACGGCGCGCCCGAGGTGCACGTCGCGCCGGTGGACGGCGGGCCGTCCCGGCGGCTGACGTACTGGGGCAGCGACCAGACGCAGCTGCAGGGCTGGACGGCCGACGGCAGCCCGGTCGCCACCACCTCCGCCGGACAGGCCACCCTGCGCCGCACCTGGGCCCACGCCGTACCGCTGGACGGCGGCGAGCCGCGGCGGCTGCCGTACGGGCCGGTCGGCGGCGTGGCGTACGAGCCGGGCGGCGACCGGGTGCTGCTGCTCTCGGCGGCCGGTGCGGAGCCCGCGCGGTGGAAGCGCTACCGGGGCGGCCGGGTCGGCAAGCTCTGGATCGGCGCCGAACGGTTCGCCCGCGTCCACGAGGAGCTGGACGGGCACATCGAGGCGCCGCTCTGGGTCGACGCGCCCGGCGGCGCCCGGATCGCCTTCCTGGCCGACCACGAGGGCGTCGGCGAGCTCTACTCCAGCCTTCCCGACGGCAGCGGCCTGCGCCGCCACACCACCTCCCCGGAGGGCTTCTACGCCCGCGGCGCGACCAGCGACGGCACCCGGGTGATCTGGCACCGGGCCGGTGACCTCTGGCTGCTGGACGACCTCGACGGCGCCGAGCCGCGCCGGCTGGACGTCCGGCCGTCCGGCCCCCGGGCCGGCCGGCGGCCCCGCCCGGTGCCGGCCGCGCACTGGCTGGAGAGCGCCGCCCCCGACCGCACCGGCCGGGCCGGCGCCGTGGTGGTGCGCGGCAGCGTGCACTGGCTGCCGCACCGGGAGGGCCCCGCCCGGGTGCTGGACGAGACGCCCGGCGTCCGGGCCCGGCGGGCCCACGTGGTGCCGGGCGAGGACGGCGCGCAGGGCGTGCTCTGGGTGACCGACGCCGACGGCGAGGACGCCGTCGAGTACGCCCCCGCCGTGCTCGGCGAGGAGCGCCGCCGGCTGGCCGGCGGACAGCTGGGCCGGGTCCGCGCGCTGGCGGTCTCGCCGGACGGCAAGCAGGCGGCGGTCGGCGCGCACGACGGCCGGGTCCTCCTGGTGTCGCTCGCCGACGGGACGGTGCACGAGCTGGACCGCAGCACGGACGGCGAGGTCAGCGGGCTGGCGTTCAGTCCGGACTCCGCCTGGCTCGCCTGGTCGCGGCCGAGCCCGGGCTTCGGGGCCTGGTCGCTGCGCCAGATCGTGCTGGCCAACCTGGCCACCCGCACGGTCGGCGAGGTCACCCCGGCGCGCTTCATCGACACCTCGCCGGCCTTCACCGCCGACGGCCGCCACCTGGCCTTCCTCTCGGTGCGCAACTTCGACCCGGTCTACGACTCGCACGTCTTCGACCTGTCGTTCCCCAACGGCTGCCGCCCGTACCTGGTCACCCTGGCCGCCGACACCCCCTCCCCGTTCGGCCCGCGCCGGGCCGGCCGGCCGGCCGGCGGGGAGGACGACGAGCCCAAGGGCAAGAAGGCGGACGGCGAGGAGGGGGCGGCCGACGCCCCGCCCGCCACCCGGGTCGACCTGGACGGGATCGCCGACCGGATCATCCCCTTCCCGGTCGAGGGCGGCCGGTTCGGCGAGCTGGCGGCCGCCAAGGACGGCGTGCTCTGGACGCGGATCCCGCTCACCGGCGAGCTCGGCGACGACGCGGCCACGCCGGAGGACGAGCAGCCGCGCCCCACCCTGGAGCGGTTCGACCTGCGCAAGCGCCGGGTCGAGCAACTGGTCGACGGGCTCGACGAGTTCGCGGTCAGCGGCGACGGCAGCCGGGTTGCCGTGCTGGACGAGGGCGAGCTGCGGATCGTCCCGGCCGACCACAAGGCGGTGGGCGACGACGACGAGATCGACGTCGACCTGCACCGGCTGCGGGTGACCGTCGACCCGGCCGCCGAGTGGCGGCAGATGTACGACGAGAACGGCCGCCTGATGCGCGACAACTTCTGGCGCCCGGACCTCGGCGGCCTGCCCTGGGCCGAGATCCTCGACCGCTACCGGCCGCTGGTGGAGCGGCTCGGCTCGCACGACGACCTGGTCGACTTGCTCTGGGAGGTGCACGGCGAGCTGGGCACCTCGCACGCCTACGTGCAGCCCTACGGCATCCACACCGAGGCCGCCCGCCGGCAGGGCAAGCTCGGCGCCGACCTGGTCAAGGACGGCGAGGTCTGGCGGATCGCCCGGATCCTGCCCGGCGAGTCCTCGGACCCGCGGGCCCGCTCGCCGCTGGCCGCGCCGGGCGCCGCCGTCCGCCCGGGCGACGCGGTGCTGGCCGTCAACGGCCGCCCGGTGGACGCGACCGCCGGCCCGGCCCCGCTGCTGGCCGGCACCGCCGGACAACCGGTCGAGCTGACCGTGGCCGGCAAGGACGGCACCGACCGCCGGTACCCGGTGGTCGTCCCGCTCGCCGACGACGAGCCGCTGCGCTACCACGACTGGGTGGCCGGGCGGCGGGCCGCCGTCCGGGAGCTGTCCGGCGGGCGGCTCGGCTACCTGCACATCCCCGACATGCAGAGCACCGGCTGGGCCCAGATCCACCGCGACCTGCGGTCGGAGATGGCCCGGGAGGGCGTGATCGTCGACATCCGGGAGAACCGCGGCGGCCACACCTCGCAGCTGGTGATCGAGAAGCTGGCCCGGCGGATCGTCGGCTGGACGGTCGCCCGCGACCTCGCCAACCCGGTGCCCTACCCCGGCGACGCGCCGCGCGGGCCGATCGTGGCGCTGGCCGACGAGTTCTCCGGCTCGGACGGCGACATCGTCAACGCCGCCATCCAGGCGCTGAAGCTCGGCCCGGTGGTCGGGACGAGGACCTGGGGCGGCGTGATCGGCATCGACAGCAAGTACAGCCTGGTGGACGGCACCCTGGTCACCCAGCCGAAGTACGCGTTCTGGCTGGAGGGCTACGGCTGGGGCGTGGAGAACCACGGCGTCGACCCGGACGTCGAGGTGCCGGTCGCGCCGCACCAGTGGGCCGCGGGGGAGGACCCGCAGCTCGCCGAGGGCGTCCGGATCGCCCTGGCGGCGCTGACCGAGACCCCGGGCAGCACGCCGCCGCCGCTGCCCTGGGAGCAGGGCCCGGCGCCGGACGCCCCGCAGGACGCGGGGCAGGAGAGCGGGCACGGCGCCGGGCAGGACGCCGGGTAGGACGGGCGCAGGTCCGGCGGGGGTGCCCGGGCAGCTGACCGGGCACCCCCCACGGGCCGTACGCCCCTCGCGGGCGGCGGGTCCGCGGGGGCGGGCGCGACTGCCAGCAGGCGACCGGGCCGCTCGGCTAGCATGCGGCCGTACGCCCCGACCGACACCGTGCGACACCGCGAGGAGACCCCGATGGCCGGCGAGCCGCAGTCCGACTGCCTGTTCTGCAAGATCGTGGCGGGCGAGATCCCGGCCACCGTGGTGCGCAAGACCGAGCGCGTCCTCGCCTTCCGGGACATCGCCCCGAAGGCTCCGACCCACGTCCTGGTCATCCCGCACGCCCACTACCCGAACGCCGCCGCGCTGGCCGCCGCCGAGCCGCGGATCGCCGGCGAGCTGCTCGCCGAGGCCGGCGAGGTCGCCCGGGACGAGGGCCTCGACGACTACCGGCTGATCTTCAACACCGGCGCGGGCGCGGGCCAGACCGTCTTCCACGCCCACGTCCACGTGCTCGGCGGCATGCCGATGAACGAGCGCATGGTCTGAACGACGTGTCACAGCGCGAACTCGTCGTCCTCGGCACGGCCAGCCAGGTCCCGACCCGGCACCGCAACCACAACGGCTACCTGCTGCGCTGGGACGGCGAGGGCCTGCTGTTCGACCCCGGCGAGGGCACCCAGCGCCAGATGCTGCACGCCGGGGTCTCCGCCACCCAGATCACCCGGATCGCGGTCACCCACTTCCACGGCGACCACAGCCTGGGCCTCGCCGGGGTGATCCAGCGGATCAACCTGGACCGCGTCCCGCACCCGGTGGACATCTACTTCCCGGCCTCCGGGGAGGTCTACTTCGAGCGGCTGCGGCACGCCACCGCGTTCCACGAGACCGCCGTGCTGCGCCCCCGCCCGATCGACGGGCCGGGGCCGCTGCCGGCGCCCGGCGCCCGCTTCGCACTGGACGCCGTCCGGCTCTCGCACCCCGTCGAGTCCTTCGGCTACCGGCTCACCGAGCCGGACGGCCGCCGGCTGGTGCCCGAGCGGCTGGCCGCGCTCGGCATCGCCGGCCCGGACGTCGGCCGGCTCCAGCACCGGGGAGCGATCGAGTCGGGCGGCCGGCGGGTCACCCTCGACGAGGTCAGCGAGTTCCGCCGGGGCCAGCGGTTCGCCTTCGTGATGGACACCCGGCTCTGCGAGGGCGTCCACGAACTCGCCGAGGGCGCCGACCTGCTGGTCATCGAGTCCACCTTCACCGACGCCGACACCCGGCTCGCCGAGGAGCACGGCCACCTCACCGCCGGCCAGGCCGGCAAGGTCGCCGCCGAGGCCGGTGCGGGCACCCTGGTGCTGACCCACTTCTCGCAGCGCTACCCGGACCTCGGCCAGCACCTCGCCGACGCCCGCAAGCACTTCGACGGCACCGTCGTGCTCGCCGAGGACCTCGCCCGGGTGCCCGTGCCGCCCCGCCGACGGCCGTGAGCGGCCGGGCGCGCGGAGCCGCGGGCCGGTGGCCGTGCGCCCGGGCGGGGCACCGGTCCCGGGCGGAAAACCGTTCGCGCCGCTCCGCGATCTGCCCCAGCATCGTCGGGAGCGGCCCCGCCGCCCGCCGCAGCGATCACGCTCGCGGCGTACCCTGGTGCCCCGGAAGGACCGCGCGGCACCACGAGACCACGGATTGGGATGAGGCAGGCCCCAGCGCCGACCTATGAGTGACACATCGCAGACCCGTACGAACGGACAGCCGCGCCCCGAACCGGCCGACGAGGGCCGCACCAGCGCCCGGATCGTCATCCCCGAGAAGCACCCGATGGTCACCCTGCTCGGCACCGCGGACTCGCTGCTGAGGGTGATCGAGCGAGGCTTCCCCGCCGCGGACATCCACGTCCGCGGCAACGAGGTGACCGCCACCGGAGAGCGCGCCGAGGTCGCCCTCGTCAAGCAGCTCTTCGACGAGATGATGCTGGTGCTGCGCACCGGCCAACCCCTCACGGAGGACGCCGTGGAGCGCTCCATCGCCATGCTCCGGAGCGCCGTCGACGACCCGGACAGCCCGGCGCCGTCGCAGGTGTTCACCGCGAACATCCTGTCCAACCGGGGCCGCACCATCCGCCCCAAGACGCTCAACCAGCAGCGCTACGTCGACGCGATCGACAAGCACACCATCGTCTTCGGGCTCGGCCCGGCCGGTACCGGCAAGACCTACCTCGCGATGGCCAAGGCCGTCCAGGCCCTCCAGGCCAAGGAGGTCAACCGGATCATCCTGACCCGTCCGGCGGTCGAGGCGGGGGAGCGGCTGGGCTTCCTGCCCGGCACCCTCTTCGACAAGATCGACCCGTACCTGCGTCCGCTCTACGACGCGCTGCACGACATGATGGACCCGGACTCCATCCCGCGCCTGATGGCGGCCGGCACCATCGAGGTCGCCCCGCTCGCCTACATGCGCGGCCGGACCCTCAACGACGCCTTCATCATCCTCGACGAGGCCCAGAACACCTCGCCCGAGCAGATGAAGATGTTCCTCACCCGCCTCGGGTTCAACTCCCGGGTGGTCGTCACCGGCGACACCAGCCAGATCGACCTCCCGGGCGGCACCCGCAGCGGCCTCAAGGTCGTCCAGGAGATCCTGGTCGACGTGCCCGACATCCACTTCTCCGTGCTCACCAGCACCGACGTGGTCCGCCACAAGCTGGTCGGCCGGATCGTGGACGCCTACGAGCGCTGGGACGCCCGGCAGGAGGCCGAGGAGAACGCTCCGTCGGCCCGCAAGCCCGGCCAGCGGCGCCCCGGCAAGACGACCGCACCGCGCGCACCCCGACAGTCCCATCGCACCGAAAGCTGAGTAACCAGCCCGTCATGTCGATCGACATCGCCAATGAGTCCGGTTGGGACGCCGACGAGGAGTCCATCCTCGACGTCGCCCGCTACGCGCTGGACAAGATGCGGATCCACCCGCAGTCAGAACTGTCCGTGATCCTGGTGGACGGTGCGGCGATGGAGGAGCTGCACATCCAGTGGATGGACCTCCCCGGCCCGACCGACGTGATGTCCTTCCCGATGGACGAGCTGCGTCCCGGCAAGGAGGGCGAGGAGCTGCCGCAGGGCCTGCTCGGCGACATCGTGCTCTGCCCCGAGGTGGCCGAGCAGCAGGGCAAGGCGGCTCCGTCCAAGCACTCGATGGACGAGGAGCTGCAGCTGCTCACCGTCCACGGGGTGCTCCACGTGCTCGGGTACGACCACGAGGAGCCGGACGAGGAGGAGGAGATGTTCGGCCTCCAGAAGGCCATCCTCGACGGCTGGCGGGCCGGCCGCGGCCTGGGCGGGATCTCCCCGGCCCCCACCACCCACTGAGCGCGGAGCCCGAACCCCTGTGAGTGGTGAGAGTACGAGTTTCATCCTCGGCGCCGTGCTGCTGGTCGTCCTCGGCTGGCTGGCGGCCTGCGCCGAGGCGGGTATCTCCCGGGTCTCCCGGTTCCGCGCGGAGGAGGCCGTCCGGGCCGGCCGGCGGGGCTCGGCCCGGCTGCTGGCGCTGGCCTCCGACCCGATCCGCTACCTCAACCTGGCCACCCTGATCCGGGTGGCCAGCGAGATGGCGGCGGCGGTCCTGGTCACCGTGGTCTGCGTGCGGAGCCTGGACTCCACCTGGCAGGCCGTGCTGCTGGCGTTCGGCGTGATGGTGCTGGTCTCCTTCGTGGCGGTCGGCGTCTCGCCCCGCACGATCGGGCGCCAGCACCCGCTGACCACCTCCACGGCGGCCTCCTTCGTGCTGCTGCCGCTGGCGGGCGTGCTCGGCCCGATCCCGCGGCTGCTGATCCTGCTCGGCAACGCGCTGACCCCGGGCAAGGGCTACCGCGAGGGGCCGTTCGCCTCCGAGGCGGAGCTGCGCGCCCTGGTGGACCTCGCCGAGAAGGACGACCTGATCGAGGACGAGGAGCGCCGGATGGTGCACTCGGTCTTCGAGCTGGGCGACACCATCGTCCGCGAGGTGATGGTGCCGCGCACCGACCTGGTGATGATCGAGCGTCACAAGACCGTCCGTCAGGCGCTGACCCTGGCGCTGCGTTCGGGCTTCTCGCGGATCCCGGTGGTCGGCGACAACGAGGACGACGTGGTCGGCATCGTCTACCTCAAGGACCTCGTGCGGCGCACCCACATCAACCGGGAGGCCGAGTCCGAGGAGGTCGGCGCGGTGATGCGGCCGGCCGTCTTCGTCCCGGACTCCAAGCCGGCCGGCGACCTGCTGCGCGAGATGCAGCAGCGCCGCTCGCACGTGGCGATCGTGATCGACGAGTACGGCGGCACGGCCGGACTGGTCACCATCGAGGACATCCTGGAGGAGATCGTCGGCGAGATCACCGACGAGTACGACCGGGAGATCGCGCCGGTCGAGGACCTCGGTGACGGCTCGTACCGGATCACCGCCCGGCTGCTGGTCGAGGACCTCGGCGAGCTGTTCGGGATCGAGCTGGAGGACGAGGACGTCGAGACCGTCGGCGGCCTGCTCGCCAAGCACCTCGGCCGGGTGCCGATCCCGGGCTCGTCCTGCGAGATCCCGCTGCCCGAGGACGCGGCCACCGACCTGACCGCCATCCGGCTGACCGCGGAGAGCTCGGCCGGCCGCCGCAACCGGATCGGTTCGATGGTCGCGATCCCGGTCCGGGTCTCGGCCGAGGCCCTCCAGGAGTCCGGCGAGTAGCGTTCGGGCGGCCGCGGGGCGACGATGGCGTCATGACTCATCTACTGCGTGCGGAGTACGGCCCGCAGGGTCGGTCGGCCGGGGCGAAGACCTGGCACGTCGTCCGGGCCGCCGAACCCGCGGCGGCCCTCTGCGGCCGCACGATGGACACCGACGCCGAGACCCGGCCGGACCAGGAGTGGGGCACCGGGCTGCGCTGCTGTCAGCAGTGCGGCTCGCTGTACATGCACGAGGTGCCGCACATGCAGGGGAGCCACCCCTACAGCTAGGCACATGCGGGGGTACCCCCCGGAAGCCAGGCCGTGCGCCCGCTCCGCGGTCGGAGTAGCGTGAACGAGGCCGTTTCGACGTCGCCATGGTGGAGGTCGCCATGAAGCTGCAAGACGAACTGCCGGTCGACCACCGGCTGCTCCTGGTCTGGCGGACCGGGGCGGGACTCGGCGGGATCTTCCTGATCGTGTTCGGCATCCTCGGGCTGGCGGACCATCCCGGCTTCCTGTCCACCGAGGGCGACGACATCGCCGGGATGTCGACCAACGGAGCGCTGAGCATCCTCTCCATCGTGATGGGCGCGGTCCTGGTGGCCGGCGCGGTGATCGGCGGGAACTTCGCCGCCAACCTCAACATGGTGGTCGGCATCCTCTTCGTGCTCTCCGGTTTCTACGGGCTGACGGTGCTCGGCCGGCCGGACGCCAACATCCTCAACTTCCGGATGTCCAACGTGCTGTTCGCGTTCATCTTCGGACTGGTCGTGGTGACCTTCGGGATGTACGGCAGGGTCAGCAGCCACCTGCCGCACGACAACCCGTACTGGCGCAAGCGGTCCGCCGAGGAGGAGCCGCTGCCGAACGGTCCGAAGACCTTCGTCAAGGTCATGCGGCCCGGGCCGCCCAATCCGATCGGCCACTGAGGCCACTGAGGCCACTGGGGCCCCTGAGGCCGGCGGGGCCGTCCGCGTCGCTGGGCGCGGACGGCCGGTCGGCGGGGCGTCCTATGCTCGGCGCCATGAGTGACATCGTCGAGCTGGATCCCGAAGACAAGAAGATCATCACCCTGGCCCGCTCCGCGCGCGCCCGCAACGGCGTCGCGGAGGGGGCCGCGGTGCGTGACGAGACCGGGCGCACCTACGTGGCGGGCACGGTCGCGCTGGAGTCGCTGCGGCTCAGCGCGCTGCAGACGGCGGTGGCGATGGCGGTGGCCAGCGGCGCCAGGTCGCTGGAGGCGGCCGCCGTGGTGAGCGAGGCCGGGGAGCCGGCCGAGGCCGATCTGGCCGCGGTGCGGGACCTCGGCGGGGCCGGGACGCCGGTGCTGCTCGCCGGACCGGACGGGGCGCTGAAGGTGGCGGCCGAGGCGCGCTGAGGCGCGTCGACGGCGTACCGGGGCCCGCCGGGGGGCGGCTCGGGGCGCCCGGGGCAGCCCGGGCGCCCGGCCCTGCAGGATCCGCAGATAATCTCACCGGTACAGATGGTGAGCAGGTCGCGGTGAGGGGGCTGGGGGCATGGGACCGTTCGCGTTCTTCGCGGGCCTGCTGCTGGGCGTCATGGGGATGGGCAAGTGGCAGGAGACCGGGTCGCCGTTCTGGCTCTGGGGCTCCGTCGCCTTCCTCCTCATCGTCCTGATCAGCGGGATCTCCGCCGTTCTGGGCGGCAAAAAGGGCTGACGGGGGCGGGCTGTCCGCCGGGCGCCCGGTGATCAGGGAGAATGGGGCCCATGAGTGCCCCTTCCTCCTCGTACCGCTCCGGCTTCGCGTGCTTCGTCGGCCGGCCCAACGCGGGCAAGTCGACCCTGACCAACGCCCTGGTGGGGACGAAGGTCGCGATCACCTCCGACCGTCCGCAGACCACCCGGCACACCGTGCGCGGCATCGTGCACCGCCCGGACGCCCAGCTCGTGCTGGTCGACACCCCCGGTCTGCACAAGCCGCGCACCCTGCTCGGCGAGCGGCTGAACGACCTCGTCCGCTCCACCTGGGCCGAGGTCGACGTGATCGGCTTCTGCCTGCCCGCCGACCAGAAGCTCGGCCCCGGCGACAAGTTCATCGCCAAGGAACTCGCCGACATCAAGAAGACCCCCAAGGTGGCCATCGTCACCAAGACCGACCTGGTCGACTCCAAGCGGCTGGCCGAGCAGCTGATCGCCGTCCACCAGCTCGGTGCCGAGCTGGGCATCGAGTGGGCCGAGATCATCCCGGTCTCGGCGGTCGGTGACAAGCAGGTCGAGCTGGTCGCCGAGCTGATCACCAAGCTGCTCCCGGAGGGCATGCCGCTCTACCCGGACGGCGACCTCACCGACGAGCCCGAGGTGATCATGGTCGCCGAGCTGATCCGGGAGGCCGCCCTGGAGGGCGTCCGGGACGAGCTGCCGCACTCGCTGGCCGTGGTCGTCGAGGAGATGATCCCGCGCGAGGACCGCCCGGCGGACCGGCCGCTGCTGGACATCCACGCGAACGTCTACATCGAGCGGCAGAGCCAGAAGGCCATCGTGATCGGGGCCAAGGGCGCCCGGTTGAAGCACGTCGGCACCACCGCCCGCAAGCACATCGAGGCGCTGCTCGGCACGCCGGTCTACCTGGACCTGCACGTCAAGGTCGCCAAGGACTGGCAGCGCGACCCGAAGCAGCTGCGCAAGCTGGGCTTCTGAGCCCGCCCGCACCGAGCAGGGCCCGTCCGGACGACCGCGTCCGGACGGGCCCTGCGCCGTCCCCTAGGCGCCCTCGCGCAGCACCAGCGAGACCAGCTCCCGTTGCGACTCGGTGAGCTTCGGGTCGGCGCAGTGCACCGTCCGGCCGTCGACGGTGATCTCGTAGTGGAAGCCGTCCGGCACCCCGTAGGAGGGCGCCCGCAGCCCGCCCGCGACGGCCTCGCGGGCGAGCGCGTGCACGTGCGGGGCGTCCGTCCGCGCGGTGGTGTCGAGCTCCGCGCGGCGGACGTTCCCCGCGAGGCCGCCGGTCCGGGTCACCTGGATACGCATGGTGTCCATGGTGCTACGCAGGGATGGCGTTTGCCGGGCTTTTCCAGGACCTTGACCTTATGCGCTCTTAAACCTTATGACCGCTCAAGTCGGGCTCGACCGCGGTCGGGCGGCTCAGGCCGTACTGACCCCGACCTTCGCCCAGGCCGCCGTCACGGTGTCGCCCACCGCGGGCTCGGGGTAGCGGGCCCGGGCGGCCGCCACGGTGGCCCGGGCGAAGGCCGCGAAGTCGGCGTCCCCGGGCAGCTGCCGGCCGGTCAGCGCGTCGTACCAGATCCGCCCGGCCCGCTCCCAGGCCGGCCCGCCGAGCGCGGTGGCCAGCAGGTAGAAGGCGTGGTTCGGGATGCCGGAGTTGATGTGCACGCCGCCGTTGTCCTGGGCGGTGCGGACGTAGTCGCGCAGATGGGCCGGCTGCGGGTCCTTGCCGAGCCGGGGGTCGTCGTACGCGGTCCCGGGCGCCTTCATCGAGCGCAGTGCCACCCCCTGCACGCCCGGGGCGAGCAGGCCGGCGCCGATCAGCCAGTCCGCTTCGCCGGCGTCCTGGCGCAGCGCGTACTGCTTCACGAGCGAGCCGAACACGTCGGAGACGGACTCGTTGAGCGCGCCGGGCTGGCCCCGGTACTCCAGTGCGGCGGTGAACTGGGTGACGCCGTGGGTGAGTTCGTGGCCGATCACGTCGACGCAGGCGGTGAAGTCGCCGAACACCTCGCCGTCGCCGTCGCCGAAGACCATCCGCCGGCCGTCCCAGAAGGCGTTGTCGTAGTCGCGGCCGTAGTGCACGGTGGCGTCCAGCCGCAGACCCTGGTCGTCGATCGAACGGCGGCCGAAGGCGTCGGCGAAGAGGGCGAAGGTGTCGCCGAGGCCGTCGTAGGCGTGGTTGACGGACTGGTCGGGGACGGGCCCCTGGTCCTCCCGGCGGACGGTGCGGCCGGGCAGCCGTTCGCTGTGTCCGGCGTCGCAGATCACCCGCTCCAGGCGGGCGCCGCCGGGCTGCGGCGCGGTGGCGGTGAGGCGGGCCGTGCGGTGCGCGGCATCCAGGGCGAGGGAGCGGGCGGCGGGCTCGTGACCGGCCTCGGCGAGGCGGTCCAGGACGTACGGCGGAACGATCGCGCAGAGCGGCGGTTCGGCGGTCATGTGGCCAAGAGTGAGGCATTCGTGACCTGTTGTCACCGGCGTGGACGGAATCGGGCGCCGTCTCAAGGGGTGGAATGTCCGCCCGGCTCACTTCGGGGGCGCGTGCTCCTCGGTTACGCTGGACGACATCATGCGCAACGGGCTGCTTCTTCTTAGCTGCCGCGTCGAGGGCCTGTAGTCCACCAGGGCCGGCTCCCTCGCCGCGGGGACTGTGCTGTGCGCGTTGCAATACTGCGGCCCACCGAGGGGTCGTGCGCGGCAGCAGGCCGGCCGGTCGGGTGTCCATCTCACCCCGACAAGCCCCGCATCACAGGAAGCCGAGAGTCACCTCCATGACCGAGCAGAGCTCCGCCGCGTCCATCCCCGCTGGTCGCGCGTTCGTCGACCGTCCGACGCCGATCACCGCCGCGACCGTGCGCCAGCGGGGCGCCGGCATGCGCCACGGCCGCTACCTGCCGTTCGGCACGGTCGACCTGCCGGACCGCAGCTGGCCGTCGAAGGTGATCACCAAGGCGCCGCGCTGGCTCTCCACCGACCTGCGGGACGGCAACCAGGCGCTGATCGACCCGATGTCCCCGGCCCGCAAGCGCAAGATGTTCGACCTGCTGGTCGGCATGGGCTACAAGGAGATCGAGGTCGGCTTCCCCTCCTCCGGCGCCACCGACCACGCCTTCGTACGGTCGCTGATCGAGGAGGGGGCGATCCCGGAGGACGTCACCATCTCGGTGCTGACCCAGGCCCGCGAGGAGCTGATCGAGAAGACCGTCGAGTCGCTGGTCGGCGCGCCGCGGGCGACCGTCCACCTGTACAACGCGACCGCGCCGCTGTTCCGCCGGGTGGTGTTCCGCAACGACCGGGCGGCCACCAAGGCGATCGCCACCGACGGCACCCGGCTGGTGATGGAGTACGCCGAGAAGCTGCTGGGCGACGACACCGTCTTCGGCTACCAGTACTCGCCGGAGATCTTCGTCGACACCGAGCTGGACTTCGCCCTGGAGGTCTGCGAGGCGGTGATGGACGTCTGGCAGCCGGGCGAGGGCCGCGAGATCATCCTGAACCTGCCGGCCACCATCGAGCGGGCCACCCCGAACGTCCAGGCCGACCAGTTCGAGTGGATGTCGCGCAACCTGTCCCGCCGCGAGCACGTCTGCCTGTCGGTGCACCCGCACAACGACCGCGGCACCGCCGTCGCCTCCGCCGAGCTGGCCTACATGGCCGGCGCCGACCGCATCGAGGGCTGCCTGTTCGGCCAGGGCGAGCGGACCGGCAACGTCGACCTGGTGACCCTGGGCATGAACCTGTTCTCGCAGGGCATCGACCCGCAGATCGACTTCTCCGACATCGACGAGGTGCGCCGCACCGCCGAGTACTGCAACCAGATGGAGGTGCACCCGCGCCACCCGTACGCCGGCGACCTGGTGTACACCTCCTTCTCCGGCTCGCACCAGGACGCGATCAAGAAGGGCTTCGACGCCCTGGAGGCCGACGCGAAGGCGGCCGGCGTGCCGGTGGGCGAGCACACCTGGGGTGTGCCGTACCTGCCGATCGACCCGAAGGACGTCGGCCGCACGTACGAGGCGGTCATCCGGGTCAACAGCCAGTCCGGCAAGGGCGGCGTCGCCTACGTCCTGAAGAACGACCACAAGCTGGACCTGCCGCGCCGGATGCAGATCGAGTTCTCCCGGATCATCCAGGCCAAGACCGACGCCGAGGGCGGCGAGGTCACCCCGGCGGCGATCTGGGCGGTCTTCCAGGACGAGTACCTGCCGACCACCGACAACCCGTGGGGCCGGATCTCGCTGAGCGGCTCGCGCAGCCTGACCACCGAGGACGGCCGGGACGCGCTGACCGCCCAGGCCGTGGTCGAGGGCGCGCCGGTCACCCTGGCCGGTACCGGCAACGGCCCGGTCTCCGCCTTCGCCGACGCGCTGGGCCGGATCGGGGTGGACGTCCGGGTGCTGGACTACGCGGAGCACGCGCTGAGCGAGGGCGGCGACGCCCAGGCCGCCGCGTACGTCGAGTGCGCCGTGGACGGCAAGGTGCTGTGGGGCGTGGGCATCGACGGCAACACGGTGCTGGCCTCGCTGAAGGCGATGATCAGCGCCGTCAACCGGGCGCAGCGCGGGTAGTTCGTACGAGTGGTAGTGGCGGGCCGTCCTCCGGGGCGGCCCGCCGTCGTGGTGGGCGGTCCCGGGTGGGCGGCTGTGGCCTGCGCCACATTTTTTCGGCCCGGAAGCCGTTCGAGGTACTGACACGTGCCGGTAACCATGGCAACATCGACCCACCGGAAATCCGGGTCGGTGGGACGGCCTCGGGGTCCGGTCGCGTGACCTGCCCATTGTTGTGCAGGCCGCCTGCCATGTCTGGGGAGTGGCGCCGTGACAGGGTTGTGGGGTGTTCGCCCGCGCTGGCGGACTGACGTTCTCGGTGACTTCTTCTGTCCAGGCTGCGGCGGGGACCGCAACTACCGCCGGCAGCACGGCCGGCGGTGGCTGCGGTTGCTGGGCGCGGCGGTGCTGCCGCTCGGCCCGGTCGTCCGCAGCGTGCAGTGCACCACCTGCCACGGCCGCTACGGCGTGGAGAGCCTGGACCAGCCCACCTGCGTGCGCCTCGGCGGGATGCTGCGCGACGCGCAGTACACGGTGGCCCTCGCGCTGCTGGCGGCCGGCGGGACGGCGCACCGGGCGGCCCGCGAGGCGGCCTGCGCGGCCGTCCGGGAGGCCGGTTTCGACGACTGCGGCGAGGCCCAGGTGCTCGCCGCGCTGGCCGCGCTCTCCGGGCTCGGCGGCGAACTCCGGGACGCCCACGACCTGGAGGCGTCCTCCGGGCTCGGGGACGCCGGCGCGCTGGCGGTGGAACTGCACGCGGTGCTCGAACCGCTCGCCCCGCACCTGGCCCACCACGGCCGGGAGCGGCTGCTGCTGCAGGGGGCGGCGATCGCGCTGGCCGACGGGCGCTACCTGCCCCAGGAGCGGGAGGCGCTGGCTGCCGTGGGGCGCTGCCTGGACCTGCCGCAGGCGAGGGTCGGGGCGCTGCTGGAGGCGGCCACCCACGCTTCGTACTAGGCCGCGCGGGCCACGTCCCGGCCGCGCGGGAAGGACCTCGGCCGTCGCACCACGCGGCCCCCGGACGGCCGCCCCCGGGACCCCCACGAACCGGGCCCGAACCGCCCCCCGGCCCCCCGGCCGGGCGGCGCCCCACCCTGGGCCCGCCGTGCCCCGCACCGATCGGGTCTCCCCCACGGCCCCGGTGCGGGCCACACGGCTGCCGCCCGGAGGTCGGCCGGTGGGGGACAATGGTGGGATGTCCACACTGTTCGACGCCGGCCGCGAGGCCGCCGCATGAGCCTGTTCCGGGACGACGGCGTGGTGCTCCGGGCGCAGAAGCTCGGCGAGGCCGACCGGATCATCACCATGCTCACCCGCCAGCACGGCAAGGTGCGCGCGGTGGCCCGCGGGGTGCGCAAGACCAAGTCCAAGTTCGGCGCCCGGCTGGAGCCGTTCTCGCACGTGGACGTGCAGTTCTTCAGCCGCGGGAGCGAGCTGGTGGGGCGCGGGCTGCCGCTCTGCACCCAGGTGGAGACGATCGCCCCGTACGGCGGCTCGATCGTCACCGACTACGGCCGCTACACCGCGGGGACGGCGATGCTGGAGACGGCGGAGCGGTTCGCCGAGAACGAGGGCGAGCCGGCCGTCCAGCAGTACCTGCTGCTGGTCGGCGGTCTGCGGACGCTGGCGGCCGGGGTGCACGAGTCGCACCTGGTGATGGACGCCTTCCTGCTCCGCTCGCTGGCCGTCAACGGGTACGGCGCGAGCTTCACCGACTGCGCCAAGTGCGGCCTGGAGGGCCCGAACCGGTTCTTCTCGCTCCAGGCGGGCGGCGTGCTGTGCGGAGACTGCCGAGTCCCCGGTTGTGCCGTACCCTCCCCTGAGACACTGGTACTGCTCGGGGCGCTGCTGTCAGGGGACTGGCGGACGGCCGACACCTGCGAGCCGAGGTACTGGCGGGAGGGCAGCGGCCTGGTCGCGGCCTATCTGCAGTGGCACCTGGAGCGGGGCATCCGCTCGATGAGATACGTGGAGAAGTGAGCACATGGCAGCGCGACGGCTCTTCGGCGGTGGCAAGCAAAGGGAGTACCTCCCCCCGACCCCGCACCCCAGCGGCGCACAGCCCCCGAAGATCCCCGGCGAGCTGGTCCCCCACCACGTCGCGATCGTGATGGACGGGAACGGGCGCTGGGCCAAGGAGCGCGGGCTGCCGCGCACGGAGGGCCACAAGGTCGGCGAGTCCGTGGTGCTGGACGTGCTCAAGGGCGCGATCGAGCTCGGTGTGAAGAACATCTCGCTGTACGCGTTCTCCACCGAGAACTGGAAGCGCTCGCCCGACGAGGTGAAGTTCCTGATGAACTTCAACCGGGACGTCATCCACCGCCGCCGTGACGAGATGGACGCGATGGGCGTGCGGGTCCGCTGGGCCGGCCGGATGCCCAAGCTGTGGAAGAGCGTCGTCCAGGAGCTCAAGGTCGCCGAGGAGCAGACCAGGGAGAACGACGCCGTCACGCTCTACATGTGCGTCAACTACGGCGGCCGGGCGGAGATCGCGGACGCCATGGCGGCCATCGCGGCCGATGTCGCGGCGGGCCGGCTGGACCCGAAGAAGGTCAACGAGAAGACCATCGCCAAGTACCTGTACCACCCGGACATGCCGGACGTGGACCTCTTCCTGCGCCCGAGCGGCGAGCAGCGGACGTCCAACTTCCTGCTCTGGCAGTCGGCGTACGCGGAGTTCGTGTTCCAGGACGTGCTCTGGCCGGACTTCGACCGCCGGGACCTCTGGCGGGCCTGCGAGCAGTACGCGCGGCGCGACCGCCGCTTCGGCGGGGCGATCCCCAACGAGGTCGCCCCCGGCGAGGCCGCGGAGGTCCCCGCGCAGCGCTGAGCCGCCGTGGGGGGGGGGGGGGGCGGCGGCGCGCGGCCGGGCGCCGCGCCCGCCCCGCGCCCCCCCGGCGGGCGGCCCGGCCGCCGGTGTGCGCGGCCCCGGGGGCGGCCTCGGCGGCGGTGCCGGGCGTCCGGCGGCGCTGGACCGGGATGCCCGCGGCCTGCTCGGACCGGGCCTGCTCGGACCGGTACGGCGCGCCGTGGGCCGGCGGGATCCGAGGGTCGGCGGGGTCGGTCTGCTGGCTGTCCTGCTGCACGGGGTTCCCTCCCTCCGACCGGTCCTCGGGTGGCGCACGGGCTGCGCGCCGACCCGGACACACTAGACGAGTCGAGTACGGGAATTGTTCCTGGTGTGATCTCCGCCATGTTCGGGAACCGCAATTCACCAGGCGCATCGTGTTCCGGTGAATTCCCCGGAAAGCCATTTCGGGTCATGATCTGTACACAAAAGGGTGACCCTGACCAGGTGGTCAATGGATCGCGCAGCCGTCCATGTCCGCGGTGCGTCCCTCGAACGAGGGCGCCGTGGTCGCGGTGGATGACGCACCGGCGGCCCGGTCCGATCCGGCCGCCGCCGCCCCCGAGGGCCCCGGGCTCGCGCCCGCCACCGCCGACGGGTCGGGGGAGCCCGGCGGCCGGACGGTGATCGACCGATCGTCGCGCAGCGCCGTGAACAGCTGGGTGGTCAGCGGCTGCACGAACTCGTCCCGGTCCGAGTCGAAGCGGTACGGGCGGCGCGGCGCGGTCAGGAAGACCGCGTCGGCGGACGGGATGCCGCGCAGGTCCTGGGTCAGGTCGTAGAGCGCGCCGAGCGAGGAGAGGCCGCCGTCGGCCCGGACCGAGGAGGTCGCCGCGTCGAGCACCGGCCAGAGCCGGGCCGGGTTCAGCAGCACCCCCTGCGACTGGACCTTGCGGATCAGGGCGGCCAGGAACTGCTGCTGACGGCCCATCCGCTGGGTGTCGCTGCCGTCGCCGAGGGTCTCCCGGGCGCGGACGTAGCCGAGCGCCTGTTCGCCGCGCAGGGTCTGCCGCCCGGCCGGCAGGTCCAGCTTGGCGTCCTTGTCGTGGATCGCCTGCGGGACGCACACCTCGACGCCGTCCACGGCGTCCACCATCGTCTTGAAGCCGTGGAAGTCGAGGATCACGTAGTGGTCCATCCGGATGCCGCTCAGCTGTTCGACGGCCCGGATCGAGCAGGCCGGACCGCCGGTCTCGAAGGCCGAGTTGAACTGCGCCAGCACCTGCCTGCTCCGGGTGCCGTCCGGCTTCTCGCAGACCGGCACGGTGACCATGACGTCGCGCGGGATGGAGACGGCGGTCGCGTGCTTCCGGTCCGCCGCCAGGTGCAGCAGGATCGTGGTGTCCGAGCGCTGGCCGCCGGCCTCGCCGTACGTGGCGTTGGCGCCGGTGCGGTCGTCACTGCCGATCAGCAGGATGTTCTCGGCGCCCTTGGCCCCCGCGGTGCGGCTGGGCCGTTCGGCCTCCAGCCGGGCCAGCAGCTGGTCGGTGGCGGAGTCGGTCCGGATGTTGCCGTCCAGCTTGCGGTAGGCGATCCAGAGCACGGTGCCGCAGGCGACCAGCAGGAGGGCGAGGACGCCGGCGGTGATCATCAGCCACCGCCGGCGCCTGCGCCGGGGCCTGGTCGGGGAGTCCGGGGCCGCGGGCTCCGGGTCGGGGGAGTCCCGGTCCGGGGAGCCCGCGGTCGCGCGGGCGTCCCCGGTCGGGGGGTTCTCGGTCGGGGGGTGCTCGGTGTCGTCCTCGGCCATGGCAGGGATGCCTACCCGCCGGGCCGGAGCCGGGGGTTAGCCGAGGCGCAGTGTCACCCGTTCGGACTCGGTCCGCTTCTCCCACTGCTCGGCGCTCAGGCCCTCCGAGTTGCGGCAGAGCACCACCGAGGCGCCGGCCGCCAGCGGTGCCAGCAGACCGGCCTCCAGGCCCGCCCAGTCCTGGTACGAGAGGGTGGAGAGCACCCGGTCGCCGGCCGTGATGCCGAGCCGGGCCGCGCCCTCCCGGGCCAGCTGGACGGTCTGGTCGCCGGTCAGCTTCAGCGGCAGGCCGTCGATGCCGGTCTCCAGCGCGGGCGCGTCCGGGGTGACGGGGGAGTACGGCGCGAAGCGGTCGCCCTGGCCGGGCACCTCGGCGGCGTAGTCGAGGAAGCCGTCCGGGCGCTGGGGGAACCGGCCGCCCAGCGGACGCAGGGCGAGGGCCACCCGTTCGCCCTCGCAGGCCTGGGCGGCCTCCAGGCCGTCCGGTCCGCTGACCACCAGGTCGGCGTCGGCCGGGTCGCCGGCCGGCACCGCCGTCACACCGACCGACCAGCAGGCGAGCAGCCAGACGGCGCTCTGCCAGTGGGCGGGCAGCAGGAGGGCGGCGCGGTCACCCGGACCGGCGTTCAGCTCGTCCTGGAGCAGGTTGGCGGTCTTGGCCACCCAGTTGTCGAAGGTTCGGGCGGAGAGTTCCACCCGTTCGCCGGTGGCGTCGTCGTAGAAGGTGACCAGCGGAGCCGCGGGGTCGACTGAGGGAGTGCCACCTCGCAGGAATGCGTGCAGCAGCTCGACAGGGGTTCGGGCATCGGCAGCGAAAGGCGCAGTCATGGTGCGCCCCAGCCTACGGCCTTCGGGTGGGCGACCGGGAGGGGTGGCGGACCCTGCGCGAGGTGGCATGGCGAGTTCGGTGTTTTGCGCTGAACATCCCTTTTATGGGTATCTCTTTGCCGGCCGCCGCACTCGCCGGCTGCACCGCCGTCCTGCTCCTCCAGCCCGTTCCGGCCGCGGCCGCCGCCGATCCCGCCCAGCAGCGCCGCACCTCGGCCGGCGGCGGCTCGGTCACCTCGCTGCCGCTGGGCGCCGACCGCGCCCTGGCGCCGCGCGCCACCCGCCCGTTCGAACTGCTCGGCGTCGGCTGGAACGGCCCCGCCCGCTCGCTCGACGGCGGCTCCGTCCGGGTCCGCACCAGGGACGCCGCCACCCACGTCTGGGGCGACTGGCAGGTGCTGGAGGCGGACGGCGAGGACGGACCGGACACCCCGGGCGGCGGAGCGACGGCGCCGCTCTGGACCGGTCCGAGCGACGGCGTGGCGGTCCAGGTCA
Source organism: Kitasatospora sp. NPDC001603 (assembly GCF_040298365.1). Taxonomy (NCBI): domain Bacteria; kingdom Bacillati; phylum Actinomycetota; class Actinomycetes; order Kitasatosporales; family Streptomycetaceae; genus Kitasatospora; species Kitasatospora sp. NPDC001603. The sequence continues at coordinate 24,679 of NZ_JBEPAA010000009.1, read as the reverse complement.
CCGCCGGCCCCCGCGGCCTGCCGGACGGCCTGCGGCTCGACCTGGTCGACCCCGGCCAGGGCGCCGCCGGGGCCGCCGGCCGGACGCTGCCCGCCGAACCGCCGGACGGGCGCCGGGCCGCCCGGCCCGCCGTCGTCACCCGGGCCGGCTGGGGCGCCGACGAGTCCCTCCGGGACCCGCAGGTCGAGTACACCGGCCCGGTCCGGGTGGTCTTCGTCCACCACACCGCGACCGCCACCGAGTACGACTGCGCCGACGCGCCCCGGATGATCAGGGCGATCTACCAGTACCACGTGCAGAGCAACGGCTGGCGGGACATCGGCTACAACTTCCTGGTCGACCGCTGCGGCACCCTCTACGAGGGCCGGGCCGGCGGCGCCGAGCTCGCGGTGCACGGCGCGCACACCCTGGGCTTCAACACCGACTCGGCGGGCGTCGCGGTGCTCGGCACCTTCGTCACCGACACCCCGCCGCCGGCCGTACCGGACGGGCTCGCCCGGCTCGCCGCCTGGAAGCTCGGGCTGGCCGGCCAGGACGCCGCCGGCCGCACCCAGCTGGTCTCCGGCGCCGACGGCACCCGCTACCCCAAGGGCACCACCGCCACCTTCGACGCCGTCTCCGGCCACCGCGACGCGGTCGCCACCGAGTGCCCCGGCGCCACCCTCTACCCGCTGCTCCCCGCCGTCCGCACCCAGGCGGCCGCGCTGCAGAGCGCCGCCCGCCCGGCGGCCCCCTGGGCACGCTGAACCCGCGAGCCCGGGGCCTACACCGGGCCGGGGCCCCGGGGGAGCAGCGCCCGCAGCTCGGCGGTCAGCGCCCGCGCGACGTCCGGCCGCAGGTCGTACCGGGCCGGAGTGTTCTGCAGCAGCGCGATCCGCCAGCCCGCGCCCGCGTTGACGGCGATCACCGTCTGCAGGGCGTTCAGGCCGGGATCGAGGTCCTCGGCGTCGTCCGGCACCAGACCGGCGACGGCGTCCAGCTCGGCCACCCCCGGGCCGAGCGCCCGGATCCGCCGCACCTTGGCGACGTACTCGGGGGTGGCGTGGTCCGCGAAGATCCGCCCCAGTTCGGCGGCGATCACCGACCGCCCCGCGTACCTCGTTCCGTCGAATCCGACCATCTCCCCGTCCTCGGCGAACGGTCCGGCGCACGCCGCGCCGTCCCGCAGGTTCCACCCGTCCAGGGTCCGGTGGTAGAGCGCCCGCACCGCGCCCTCGTCGGCGTGGGACAGCTCCGGCAGCCGCGTATCGTTCATATCCCCATGGTCGGCGAAGGCGGTGGAGCCGGACAGCGGAGGAGGCGCGGGGCGGTGTCGGACGAGGCGGCGACCGGTGCGCGGGTGCGCCTCTGGCGCCCGGGCTTCCCGCTCGACGTGGCCCGCACCCTGCTGCCGCTGCGGCGCGGGCCGGCCGACCCGGCCTACCGGACCACCGGTGACGGCGCGGTCTGGCGGGCCTCCCGCACCCCGGCCGGCATCGGCACGCTGCGGGTACTGGCCAGGCCGGCCGACGGCGAGGTCGAGGCGCGGGCCTGGGGCCCGGGGGCGGCGTGGCTGCTGGACCGGCTGCCCGTGCTGCTCGGCGCCGAGGACGACCCGGCCGCCCTGGTGCTGCCGCCCGGCCCGCTGCGGGAGGCCCAGCGGCGTGCGGCCGGCGTGCGGCTCACCCGGACCGGGCTGGTGCTGGAGTCACTGGTGCCCGCGATCCTGGAGCAGAAGGTGACCACCGACGAGGCGTACCGGGCCTGGCGGACGCTGCTGCGCGACTTCGGCGCCCCGGCGCCCGGCCCGGCCGAGGGCATGCGGGTGGCGCCGTCGGCCCGCGAGTGGGCGCTCGTCCCCAGCTGGGAGTGGCACCGCGCGGGGGTGGACCCGAAGCGCTCCGCCACCGTGGTGCGCGCCGTCCGGCTGGCCGCCCGGCTGGAGGAGGCCTCGGCGATGGACCACGCCGAGGCGTTCGCCCGGCTGACCTCCGTGCCCGGCATCGGGATCTGGACGGCCGCCGAGACCCTGCAGCGCAGCAACGGCGACCCGGACGCGGTCTCGGTCGGCGACTACCACCTCCCCAACCTGGTCGGCTGGGCCCTGGCCGGCCGTCCCCGCAGCGACGACACCCAGATGCTGGCCCTGCTGGAGCCGTACCGCCCGCACCGCCACCGCCTCTGCCGCCTGCTGCTGAGCACCGGCACCCACGCCCCGCGGTACGGCCCCCGGCTGACCCCCAACGACCACCGGCGGCGGTGAACTCCGGCGCCGAAACGACGCCTTCGGTGTACACATCCAGGTGTACGCTCGATGCATGGCCGATTCGCTGAGCATCCGTGAAGCCCGGGCGCACCTCGCCGACGTCGTGACCAAGGCCGAGGCCGGAGAGATCACGGTCATCACCCGCAAAGGGGAGCGGGTCGGTGCGGTGGTCCCGATCGAGATCCTCGACGCGATAGAGGAAGCGGCGGACGAATTGGCGGCCAGAGAGGCCGAACAGCACCGGCACGATCCGACCGTCAGCATGGCCGAGTTGCTGGCCGACCTCTTCGACTCGCCGCCCGGCTCGGCCGGGAGCGCCGCGTGAAGTACGCCTTTCGGTTCACCACCCACGCCCAGCGCCAGTTGCGGGCGATCGGGCAGGTGGCGGCGTTGAGGATCCTCACCGCCCTCACGGAGCTCGGCGACGACCCGTTCGCCGACGGTCCGAGCGTGAAGAAGCTGACAGGCCATGACGGGCTCTACCGGCTGCGGGTCGGCGACTACCGCGTGGTCTACGAAGTCCAGGGCGACGTGATGGTCATCCTCGTGGTCAATGTCGGCAACCGCCGTGACGTGTACCGCCGGTACTGACCCTACCGAACCTCGACGAAGGCGTCGGCGCCGCGGGCCGGGCGGTCGCGGGGCGGTTCGGCGGGGCGGCCGACCGCGACGGCGCCCATCGGGTCCCAGCCGGCCGGCAGGTCGAGGGCCGCGCGCACGGTGTCGCGGCAGAACATGGTGGACGAGACCCAGGCCGTGCCGTAGCCCTCGCCGGCCAGGGTGACCAGCAGGTTCTGCACGGCGGCGCCGATGGCGACGGTGAACATCTCGCGTTCGGCGGCGGCGCGGCGCGCGTCGGGGTAGTCGTGCGAGCCGTCCATCACCAGGCAGGGGACGACCAGGTAGGGCGCGTCGCGCAGGACGTCGCCGCGGGCGGTGCGCCGGGCGATCAGCGCGTCGTCCCAGCCGTCCAGCTCGCGCAGGTCGCGCTGCCAGGCGGCGAGCATCGCGTCCAGCAGCCGGGTGCGGACCGCGGCCGACTCCAGCAGGACGAACCGCCAGGGCGTGGTGTGGTGCGGGGCGGGCGCGGTGACGGCGGCGGCGACGGCGCGGCGGACGGCGCCCGGGTCGACCGGTTCGGGGGTGAACGCGCGGATGGTGCGGCGCAGGGTGACGGCCTGCCGGACCGCCTCGGAGGTGCCGAGCCGGAACATGTCGTCCGCGGCGGCGCGCACCAGCGGGCGGGTGCCCGCGCCGTCCTCGGCGGTGACCAGGTGGCCGAGGCCCCGGACCACGGCGACCGGGGTGCCGGTGGACTTGCCCTTGACCAGGTCGGCGGCGGCGGCGAGTTCGTCGGCGGTGGCGGTGACGGTCATCGCCAGTTCGTTGCCGTGGCTGTCGGTGCGGCCGCGGTGGTCCTCCAGGACGGGCAGTCCGGCGGCGCCGATCGCGACGTCGGTGAGGCCGTTGCGCCAGGGCCGGCCGAAGGTGTCGGTGACGACGACGGCCAGCCGCAGCCCGGTCAGCTGCTGGAGGCGGGCGCGCAGCGCGCGGGCGGAGGCGTCCGGGTCCTCGGGCAGCAGCAGCACGGTGCCGGCGGCGGTGTTGGAGGCGTCCACCCCGGCGGCGGCCATCACCAGGCCGTTGCGGTTCTCGACGATCCGGACCGGGCCGCGCCGGGCGACCACCCGGACGGTCTCGGCGTCGATCGCGGCCTCGCGGTCGGCGGCCCGCAGCACCCGGCCCTCGGCCTTGCTGACGATCTTCGAGGTGACGAGCAGGATGTCGCCGTCCTGGTACGTCCCGGCCTTGGCGATCAGCGCGGCGAGGTCGGCGCCGGCGTCGATCTCGGGCAGGCCCGGGACGGGCAGGACGTGCAGGGTCACGCCCGCACCAGCTCGGCGAGCGCCAGCGCGGCCCGGGCCATCTCGGCGGTCGCCGCGACGTCCGTCATCAGCAGCGGCACGGCCCGGCAGGCGATCCCGCCGGCCTCGACCGCGCCGACCGAGGCCTCGTCGACGGTGTCCACCAGCCAGCCGTCCAGCAGGTCGGCGCCGTAGTCCAGGGCGACCGCCGCCGCGGTCGCCTCGACGCCGACGGCGGCCAGCACCTTGTCGGCCATGCCGCGGACCGGGGCCCCGCCGATGATCGGGGAGAGCCCGACCACCGGCGCCGCGGCGGCGGCCACCGCGGCCCGGATGCCGGGCACGGCGAGGATGGTGCCGATCGAGACCACCGGGTTGGACGGCGGGAACAGGATGACGTCGGCGGCGGCGATGGCCTCCAGCACACCGGGCGCGGGCTTGGCGGTGTCCGCGCCGACCGGGACGATCGCCTCGGCGTCGACGGCGGCGTGCAGCCGGACCCAGTACTCCTGGAAGTGGATGGCCCGGGTGCCGTCCGCGTCGGTGATCCGCACGTGGGTCTCGACCCGGTCGTCGCTCATCGGCAGCAGCCGCACGCCCGGCTGCCAGCGCACGCAGAGCGCCTCGGTGACCTGGCTGAGGGTGTACCCGGCGGTGAGCATCTGGCTGCGGACGAGGTGGGTGGCGAAGTCGCGGTCGCCGAGCCCGAACCACTCGGGCCCGACGCCGTACTCCTTCATCTCGGCCTTGATCGACCAGGTCTCGTCGGTGCGGCCCCAGCCCTGCTCCTCGTTGATGCCGCCGCCGAGGGTGTACATCACGGTGTCGAGGTCGGGGCAGACCTTCAGGCCGTAGAGGTGGATGTCGTCGCCGGTGTTGCCGATGACGGTGATCTCGTCCTGCGGGCCGAGGGCCTCCTTGAGTCCGCGCAGGAAGCGCGCCCCACCGATTCCGCCTGCCAGTGCCACGATGCGCATGCGCCCATCCTGCCACGGCCCGACTGGCCGTCAGCCCGGTCCGCGGGTCGCCGCCCGCCCGTCGTCAGCGGGCCTCGGCCTGCTCCTGCGGGTGCTGCTCGGGGACGGTGGCGCCGCCGCCGTACTGGTTCATCTCGGTCAGCCCGGGCGTGTAGAGGTGGATGGAGACGGCGGGCTCCAGCGCGCCGTTGACCACCTCGTGCAGGTACCCGGAGGAGAACACCCGCTGCCCGCCCGGGCGCAGGGTGCGGGCACCCTCGCCCGCGTGCGTGAGGGAGCGCTCGATCAGCTCGCCCCGGACGACGCTCATCACCCCGGAGGAGACGCCGTGGTCGTGGAAGCCGCTGCTCTGGCCGGGCAGCCAGCTGAGCAGCCAGACCTCGTAGCCGGGGCCGGTCTCCAGCCGGGCGTACCAGCGGGTGAGCGCGTCGTAGCGGACCAGCGGTTCCCAGCGGGCGCGGTCGGCGGCGATCTCGCGGACCAGCCGGGCGTAGCCGGCGACGGTGGTGGGGTGGCCGGGCAGGTCGGTGCGGGCCAGGTGCGGGAAGGCCAGCGGGTCGCCGGCGATGGAGACGTCGCTCAGTCCGTCGGCCCAGCCGCGGGCGGGCCGGGCGGCTGCCGGGGGAGGCGTGGTGGGCGCGAGGCCACGGCGGGTGAGCTTGTTGCGGTCGCGGTTCCGCTTGCGGATGCGGTTCATGCGCACGGGAGTCGTCCTCGGAGTACGGCTGGTTCGACAGGGATCAGCCGGATCCGGGATGTCCTGGGGCGGGAATCGCGGGCGGCCTCTGTGCTTCCTGGGCGGCGCGCGGTGGGACAGCGGGCGCCTAGATACAGGAACAGAGGCGACAACAGGGGTTCACGGCACGGCGGAGCGCGGAACCGCTCCGGGGGCGAGTGAACTCTGACATGTGGGAAAGGAGACCGCATCGAGCGCTCCGGTGTCAACTCATGAGCCGGGGCAATCGGGCGGGATAGGCCATGAACTACCCGATGGGGTGATAAATCACCCTCTAGGTTTCGATGAGAAGATCGCCGGGAAGGCAGGCCGATGACCGACCTGTGACGATGACTGCGCGTCACGTGGTGGAGGGTTGTCAGGGTTCGACGTGATCCGGGCTGTTAGTCCGATGTGTCCAGATATGTACACTATTCGTAACGGCTTGGTGCCGGGGAGTGAATCCTGGCCCCAATACCAGAGCTCGGCTTGACTGGGCCAGAGTGACGCAACTGTAATTTCTCTCGTGTCGTCCGCCGCACGAGGCAACGGCAACCACGGGGACGCCAAATAGGGGCAGAGGAGGCGCGCCACATGAGCGAGCTCTTTGAGCTGTTGATCGGTGACGGCATCGAGGAGGAGGAAGAAGAACTCGGTTGGCAGGAGCGCGCGCTGTGCGCCCAGACCGACCCCGAGTCCTTCTTCCCGGAGAAGGGCGGCTCCACCCGCGAGGCCAAGAAGGTCTGCCTCGCCTGCGAGGTCCGCTCCGAGTGCCTGGAGTACGCCCTCGCCAACGACGAGCGGTTCGGCATCTGGGGCGGCCTCTCCGAGCGCGAGCGCCGTCGGCTCAAGAAGAGCGCGGTCTGACCGGGGCGGCCCCTGGCCCTGCTGACCCTCCGACAACCGCACAGCTCGACGGGCGCCTCACCGCGACGGTGGGGCGCTTCCGTGTTTCCGGGCCCCTGCGCGGCCCGGTGCGCACAGCTCCTCCACGGCCCGCGGACGGCGGCGCCATCCGGAGCCGTTAGTGTGGTGCGCCATCCGGTTGCCGTTCACCGGCTGTGTCCACCGAGAACTGGGGCCCGCGCACTCGATGACCGTCTACAGCCACCAGAGCGGCTTCACCGCTGCCAGGCCGCCCGCCTATCCGCGCCACCTGGTCACCGCGGTGATCGTCTCGCACGACGGGGCCCGCTGGCTGCCACAGGCCCTCGCCGGCCTGCTCGGCCAGGACCGTCAGGTCCAGCGGGTGCTCGCCGTCGACACCGGCTCCACCGACAGCTCCCCGCAGTTGCTCGCCGACACCCTCGCCGACTGGCTCCCGGAGAGCGGCCCGATCGTCCTCGGCCGCCGGGCCGGCTTCGGCACCGCCGTCGGCGAGGCCGTCTTCAACAGCCCGCCGCTGCGCCCCGAGGACCTCCCCTACCGGCTCGACCCGTCCGGCTACGACCCGGTCACCGGCGGCTGGGACGACTTCGGCGACCCGCTCGGCCACGAGGACGACCTCGGCCGCGGCGGCCCCCGGGAGACCCAGCCGGTCGAGTGGCTCTGGCTGCTGCACGACGACTGCGAGCCGCAGACCGACGCGCTGCGCCGCCTCCTCCAGGTCGCCGACTCCACCCCCAGCGCCGCCGTCGTCGGCCCCAAGCTGCGCAGCTGGTACGACCGCCGCCAGCTGCTGGAGGTGGGCGTCACCATCGCCCGCTCCGGCCGCCGCTGGACCGGCCTCGACCGCCGCGAGCAGGACCAGGGCCAGCACGACCAGGTCCGCCCGGTGCTCGCCGTCTCCACCGCCGGCATGCTGGTCCGCCGCGACGTCTTCGAGGAGCTCGGCGGCTTCGACCGCGCGCTGCCGCTGATGCGCGACGACACCGACTTCTGCTGGCGGGTCAACGCCGCCGGCCACCGCGTCGTGGTCGCCCCCGACGCCGTGCTGCGGCACGCCGAGGCGGCCAGCCGCGAGCGCCGCGCGATCGACTGCGGCCCCTCCCACCCGCACCGGCTGGACAAGGCCGGCGCCGTCTACACCCTGCTCGCCAACTCCAAGGGCGCGCTCTTCCCCTACGTCCTGCTGCGGCTGGTGCTCGGCACCCTGCTGCGGGTGGTCACCAACCTGCTCGGCAAGGACCCGAAGCAGGCCTTCGACGAACTCGCCGGTCTCGGCCACGAACTGCTCCGGCTGCCCCGGCTGCTGGCGGCCCGCAAACGCCGGGCCCGGCTGCGGGCCGCCGACGCCCTGGACGACCGCTCGCTCTTCCCGGCGCCCGGAGCCACCGCCCGGCTCGCCGTCGAGGGCGTGATCGGCTCGCTCGGCATAGGGGGCGGCGACGACTCCGGGGCCGGCCGGCACGGCTCGGTCGAGGCCGGCCCGGGCGACGAGGACTCCGAGGACCTGGTCGTCGAGCAGTTCACGCTGATCAAGAAGCTGGCCCGCCGCCCGGCGCCGGTCCTGTTCGCCGCGCTGCTGGTCTTCGCGCTGGTCGCCTGCCGCGGCCTGTTCGGCGCCGGCGCCCTGTTCGGCGGCGCGCTGCTGCCCGCGACCGGCGGCGTCGGCGGCCTCTGGTCGATGTACGCGGACGCCTGGCACCCCGTCGGCACCGGCTCCACCGCGGCGGCGCCGCCGTACCTCGCGGTGCTGTCGGTGCTCTCCTGGGCGCTGTTCGACCACGCCGACCTCGCGGTCACCCTGCTGGTCGTCCTCGCCGTGCCGCTCGCCGCCGTCAGCGCCTACCTGGTCTCCCGGCCGCTGCTCGACTCCAAGCTGGTCCGTGCCTGGGCCAGCGCCACCTATGCCCTGCTGCCCGCGGCCACCGGCGCGCTCGCCCAGGGCCGGATCGGCACCGCCGTCCTCGCCGTCCTGCTGCCGCCGCTGGCCCGCGCGGCCGCGATCTCCGCCGGCCTCGGCATCCGCGCCGAGAGCGCCGCCAAGGGCGCCCGGCCCGGCTGGCGCCCGGTCTGGATGACCGTCCTGCTGCTCACCCTCGCCACCGCCTTCGTGCCGCTGGCGTGGGCGCTGGCCGTGCCGCTCTGCCTGGCCATGCTCGCCGCCGCCGTGGTGCGCGGCGGGGCGTTCGGCTCCGGCGGGGCCGCGCTGCGGCTGCTCGGGCTGCGCGTGCTGGTGATCCTCGGCGCGCCGGTGCTGGTGCTCGCGCCCTGGTCGCTGCAGGTGCTCTCGCACCCCCAGCTGCTGCTGCTGGAGGCCGGTCTGCCCGGTCTGCACGGCGGCGGCGCGAACGCCGTCGGCCTGCTGCTGGTCAACCCGGGCGGCGCCGGAGTGCCGCCGGTCTGGCTGTCGGCGGGCGTGGTGCTCGCCGCGCTGGCCGCGCTGCTGCGCGCCGACCGCCGCCGCGCGGTGCTCGCCGCCTGGGGCGCCGCCGGCGCCGGCCTGGTCTTCGCGGTCGCGGTGGCGGGCACCTCGGTGACCCCCGCCTCCGGCGGCCCGGCCGTGCCCGCGTGGGCCGGCCCGGCCTCGCTGCTCGCCGGCATCGCCCTGCTGGCCGCCGCCGCGATCGGCGCCGACGGCGCCAACGCCCGGGTGGCCGGCATCGCCTTCGGCTGGCGCCAGCCGGTCGCCGCCCTGGTGGTGGCCGCCGCGGTGCTCGCCCCGCTCGGCACCGGCGTCTGGTGGGCCGTCACCGGGGCCGACGGCCCGCTGCACCGGGCCCCGGCCGCCCAGGTGCCCGCGTTCATCGCCGAGGAGGCCGGTACCAGCGACCGGGCCCGCACCCTGGTCGTCACCGGCGACCCGAAGGGCGGCTCGGTCCGCTACACCCTGGTGCGCGGCGCCGGGGTGACGCTCGGCCAGGCCGAGTCCACCGTGGACCCGGCCACCGGCACCACCGAGCGCCTCGACAAGGTGGTCGGCAGCCTGCTGGCCGGCTCCGGAGCCGACCAGGCCGAGGCGCTGTCCGACTACGGCATCGCCTACGTGCTGGTCGACCAGCCGGTGATCGGCGCCTTCAAGGACGTCCTGGACACCACCCCGGGCCTGGTCAAGGCCAACCAGGACGGCGGCACCGCGCTCTGGCAGGTCAACGGCACGCCCGCGACCCGCGCCCTGATCACCGCCCCCGGCACCACCCCCGTGGCGGTGCCGTCCGGCGAGCGCGACCTCGACACCGCCGTTCCGGCCGGTCCCGAGGGCCGGGTGCTGCGCCTCGCCGAGGCGGCCGGCCCCGAGTGGAAGGCGACCCTCGACGGCGCCGCGCTGGAGGCCACCACCGTCGACGGCTGGGCACAGGGCTTCAAGCTCCCGGCCGCCGCCGGCAAGCTGGTGGTCACCCGTGAGGGCGGCCTGCTGCACACCGGCTGGATCTGGGCCCAGCTGCTGCTCGGCCTGACCGTCCTGGTGCTGGCGCTGCCCGGCCGCCGCAACCACAAGGACGACGACCTGCCCGAGGAGGTCGTCGCCGCCGCCGCGCTGGCGGCCGCCGCCCAGGCGCAGGCGCCCGCCCCCGGCAGCCGCCGGGCCCGCCGGATGGCCGAACGCGGCGAGGGCGGCGAAGGCGGCGACGGGGACGGCGAGGGCGGCGTGTACGAGGGCCGGCCGGGCGCGATCCCGCCGCAGCCCGCGGGCGAACCGCCGGTCGAGGCGGTCCAGGCGGCCGCGGCCGTCCAGGAGGCCGAGCAGTACGCCGACCCGTACCAGACGTACCAGCAGGCCGACCCGTACAGCTACGGCTCCTACCCGGCCCAGCAGCCGACCGCCGCGCCGTACGGCGGCGGCCAGGAGTACGGCGGCGACGGGTACCAGCAGCAGGCCTACCCGCAGGGCGGCCAGCAGGGCTACGACCCGTACCAGCAGGACCAGCAGTACGGCGGCTACGACCCCTACCAGCAGGACGGGCAGCAGCCGTGGGTGCCGGGGCAGCCGCAGGGCGAGCCCTACTACGACCCGAACGATCCGAATGACCCCAACAACCCCAACAACCCAAACAACCCCAACGGGCCGGGCCGGTACCCGCACCACCACGGATCGGGGAGCTGACCCGCGATGAAGAAGCCCGCCTTCCCGAAGAAGTCCAAGGGCCGGACCGGCTCCGGGGCACCGGACGAGGCCGCGTTCGCCGCGGCCGGCCCCGCGGGGTCGTCCGGAGGGACGAAGACGACCCAGTCGCTGCTGGCCGCCGCCGCGGTGCTCGCCGTGGTGTTCGGGGTCGCCCAGGTGCGCCCGCCGGCCACCGCGGCCGGCCCGGACCAGGGCGGCGCCGCGACCTCGGCGCAGGTCGAGCGGACCGCCCTGGTCTGCCCGCAGCCGCTCCAGGGCCTGACCGGCTCGACCACCCTCACCGCCTACACCCCGCCCGGCACCGGCACCGGCACCGGTGGCGACGCGGCCACGGGGGTCGGCTGGGTCGCCGACGCGGCGGCGCCCGCCACCGCGCCCTCGGCCCCCGCCGCCCCGGCGCCCTCCGCTCCCGCACCGTCCGCCCCGACGGCCGCCGCCTCCACCGCGCCGGTCGCGGCCAAGGACACCGCGCCCGGCGACGCCCGGCTGAACCTGACCAAGCCGGGCGCCCCCGTGGTCGCCCCCGCCGCCAACAGCGACAACGCCCCCGGGACCGGCGCAGTCGCCACCGGCACCCTCGCGCCCGGCTTCACCGTGACCCAGACCACCACCGTCACCGAGCAGCGCGGCCAGGGCCTCTCCGGCCTCACCTGCACCCCGGCCGGTACCAGCTTCTGGTTCGCCGGCGCCAGCACCGCCGGCGACCGGGTCGACTACGTCAGCCTGGTCAACACCGAGGCCACCGCGGCCGTGGTCGACATCAAGCTGTACGGCGACAAGGGCCTGATCGAGAACGACGCCGCCAACGGCATCACCGTCGCCCCCGGCAGCTCGCAGTCGGTCCTGCTGCCCACCATCAGCAAGGGCCAGGTCGCCGACCTCGCGGTGCACGTCGTCGCCCGCAGCGGCCGGGTCGGCGCCGCCGTGCACGCCGCCGACGGCAGCAAGGGCGCCGACTGGGTGCCCGCCTCGGCCGCCCCGGCGCCCGTCCAGGTGCTCCCGGGCCTGCCCGCCGACACCGCCAACGCCCACCTGGTGGTCTGGGCGCCGCCGGAGGACGACGCGGACCTGAAGATCCAGCTCTCCGGCAAGAACGGCCTGTTCACCCCGGCCGGCAACGAGTCGATCCATGTCAAGGCGGGCATGGTGGCCGCCGTCGACCTCGGCAAGGTCACCCGGGACGAGGTGGCCGGCCTGCGCCTGTCACCCACGGACGACAAGCACCCCACCCCGGTGGTGGCCGGCCTGCGGATCGACCGGGTGGGCCAGAACGGCAAGTCCGACGCCGCCTGGCTGACCGGGACCGCCCCGGTCGGCGCCCGCGCCACGGTGGCCGACAACCGCGGCGGCGGCCCGACCACGCTCTTCCTCACCTCCACCGGTGAGGCCGCCAAGGTCAAGGTCACCGCCTCGGCCGGCAGCGGCGGGGGCACCCCGGTCAGCAAGGACGTCGAGCTGCCCGCCGGCGGCACGGTCGCCGTCCCGGCGCCCGAGCCCACCGGTCTGAACGGCGCCTTCGCGCTGACCGTGGAGACGATCACCGGCGGCCCCGTCGTGGCCGCCCGGATGCTGGCGATCCCGACCAAGGACGTCCCGATGTTCACCGTCCAGGCGCTCCGCGACGACCGCAGCAGCGTCAAGGTCCCGCGGGCCGCCCAGGACCCGGCGGTCGTGCTCCGCTGACGCCATGACGGAGGGGCGGTACCCGGCACCGGGTACCGCCCCTCCGTCGTCGGGTCATTCCTCGTCGTAGCGCGGGTCGATGGCGTCCGGCGACAGCCCCAGCAGCTCCGCCACCTGCTCGATCAGGATCTCGTGCACCAGGGCGGCGCGGTCCTCGCGCGACTTCGCCCGGATCTCCACCGGCCGGCGGTACACCACGATCTGGCTCTTGCGCCCCTGCCGGCCCGGCGACACCTGCCCCAGCGGCACCCCGCCGTCCGGGTCCGGCCCCTGCGCCTCGCGCAGCGGGACCTCCTGGACGGCGAACTCCACTTCGATCAGCTGAGGCCAACGCCGTTCGAGACGCTCCACCGACTCGCGCACGTAGTCGTCGAACAACTCGGAGCGGGTGAGCGAGATCGGCACCTGCGGAGGCGCCAGCGGGCCGCGCAGACCCCTGCCGTGCCGGTCGCGGTGGCGCGGGCGGCGCGAAGGTCCCGTCGATGACTGCGGTGCAGAGCTGTCCATATCACTGCCGAGGGTAGTCCTTGGACGGTCGGAAGTGGACCACCTCGACAGCGAACGGCCAGGGCGGCGGGCGCACGGACGGGCGCGCGGAGCGCGACACGGCACGCCCTCCGGACAGGCGGTCTTCGCTCCCCGGCGAGGAGTGCGGTACCGTCCACCCTCGTGAGCTCTGTACGTCGTTGTTCGCGGACCGCGTGCGGCCGACCGGCCGTCGCGACGCTGACGTACGTCTACGCGGACTCCACCGCCGTCCTCGGCCCGCTCGCCACCTACGCCGAGCCGCACTGCTACGACCTGTGCGCCGAGCACGCCGAGCGCCTCACCGCCCCGCGCGGCTGGGAGGTCGTCCGGCTCGCCGCCGAGGCCGGCCCGCTGCGCCGCAGCAGCGACGACCTCGAAGCGCTCGCCAACGCCGTCCGCGAGGCCGCCCGCCCGCAGACCCCCCGTCAGGGCCGAGGCCCCGACGGCGAGTCCACCGAGGCCGGCCGCCGCGGCCATCTGCGCGTGCTGCGCTCGCCCGACAACTGACGAGCCCGCCCCGCCCGCACCGGGCGAGGAGCGGCCACCCGGCCCCGGTACGCTGCCCGTCTACCGCCCGCCCGACGGCGCGGTGCCCCGACGTATCGTGACCCGGGGGCGGCCGGCCGCTCCGGGAAGCACACCGATCAGACAGAGACCAGGGTGGAGCCGCAGTGCGCGACCTCAAGCAGCTCGTGAAGGCGTACGACGTTCGAGGCGTCGTCCCGGACCAGTGGGACGAGAGCCTCGCGCGGGCCTTCGGCGCCGCGTTCGTGCAGGTCACCGGAGCGTCCTCGATCGTCACCGGCCACGACATGCGGCCGTCCTCCCCGTCGCTGAGCCGGGCCTTCGCCGAGGGCGCCGCCGCCTACGGCGCCGACGTGGTCGAGATCGGCCTCTGCTCGACCGACCAGCTGTACTACGCCAGCGGCAAGCTCGACCTGCCCGGCGCGATGTTCACCGCCAGCCACAACCCGGCGCAGTACAACGGCATCAAGCTCTGCCGGGCCGGCGCCGCCCCGGTCGGCCAGGACACCGGCCTCGCCGACATCCGCGAGCTGGTCGAGTCGTGGACCGGCGAGGACGACACGGTCACCGTGCCCGTGCGCGACGTCAAGCCCGGCGCGCTGTCCGCCCAGGACACCCTGCGCGGCTACGCCGACCACCTGCTCGGCCTGGTCGACCTGACCGCGATCCGCCCGCTCAAGGTCGCCGTCGACGCCGGCAACGGGATGGGCGGCCACACCGTGCCGACCGTCTTCGACGGCCTGCCGATCGAGCTCGTCCCGATGTACTTCGAGCTGGACGGCACCTTCCCCAACCACGAGGCCAACCCGCTCGACCCGAAGAACCTCGTCGACCTGCAGGCCAAGGTCCGCGAGGTCGGCGCCGACCTCGGTCTCGCCTTCGACGGCGACGCCGACCGCTGCTTCGTGGTCGACGAGCGCGGCGAGCCGGTCTCCCCGTCCGCCATCACCGCCCTGGTCGCGGTCCGCGAGATCGCCCGGGCCAAGGCGGCCGGCGAGGACGAGCCGACCGTCATCCACAACCTGATCACCTCCTGGACCGTCCCCGAGGTGGTCCGCGAGCTCGGCGGCAAGCCGGTCCGCACCCGGGTCGGCCACTCCTTCATCAAGCAGGAGATGGCCGTCACCGACGCGGTCTTCGGCGGTGAGCACTCCGCGCACTACTACTTCCGCGACTTCTGGCGCGCCGACACCGGCATGCTGGCCGCGCTGCACGTGCTGGCCGCCCTCGGCGGGCAGGACGGCACGCTCTCCGCGCTCACCGCCGAGTACGACCGCTACGCCGCCTCCGGCGAGATCAACAGCACCGTCGCCGACCAGGCCGACCGCTCCGCCGCCGTCCGCGCCGCGTACGCCGGCCTGGAGGGCACCACCGTGGACGAGCTGGACGGTCTCACCGTCGCCGGGCCGGACTGGTGGTTCAACCTGCGCGCCTCCAACACCGAGCCGCTGCTGCGCCTCAACGTCGAGGCCAAGGACCCGGCGCGGATGGCGGAGCTGCGGGACGGCGTGCTCGCCATCGTCCGCGGCTGACACCCGCCGACGCACGCCCCCGGCGGGCGTCCCGAGGCGTGCGCCCGACGCACGCGCCTGACGCACGCCGCCTGTGCCCCGGCCGGTAGGGTTTCCTCCTGGCCGGGGCACCGCCGTGCCACCCCCGAGATCTGGAGCCCGACACCCCATGAAGCTCGAATCCTTCCTGCTGGAGATCCTGGTCTGCCCGCAGTGCCGGGCCGCGCTCACCGAAGGCGGCAGCGAGGAGCACCCCGAGCTGCTCTGCACCGGTGAGGGCTGCGGCCTCGCCTACCCCGTCCGGGACGGCATTCCGGTCCTGCTGGTGGACGAGGCCCGCCGCCCGGCCTGATCCTTGGGGCCAAGACCCGCAGGGGGCACGGACCCGTACCCGCCCCCGCCACCCCCAGCGCCCTGCCAGCAGCCGGAGGCCCGCCGCATGCTCGACGACACCCTGCTCGACGACCCGGCCGCCCTCCAGCGCGCCGACCGCGACCGCGCGCTGCTGGCCCTGGCCGGCGCCGGCGCACGGGTCCGCACCGCCCTGCGGCTCGCCGACGCGGCCGGCCTGGACCGGCTGCGCCCCGACGGCCGACCGCGCGCCGTGCTGGTGGCGGGCCACGGCAGCGCGCTGACGGCGGGCGAGATCCTCGCCGCGCTGGCCGGCACCGCCAGCCTGATCGCGCCGCTGCCGCCCACCGACGCGGCGGCGCCGCCGCGCACCGACCGGGCCAGCGCGCCGCCGGTGTTCGCCGACGGGTTGGCCTGGCAGCTCCCGGGCTGGGCCGGACCGCTCGACCTGCTGGTGATCAGCTCCGCCGACGGCGGCGAGCAGGGCCTGGTCGCCCTCGCCGAACAGGCCTACGCGCGCGGCTGCGCCATCGTCGTCACCGCCCCCGCCGGCAGCCGGCTGGCCGAGGCCGCCCTCCAGGTCCGCGCGCTGCCGCTGCCCTACGTGCCGTCCAACCTGCCCGACGACGGCACGCCCCCGGCCGGGCCGGGGGCCGAGCCCGACCTCCCGGCCGAGGACCCGGCCGCGCTCTGGGCCCACCTCGCCCCGCTGCTGGCGCTGGCCCAGAAGCTCGGCGTCACCCAGCTGCCCTACGACGCGCCGGCCGCCACCGCGGACCTGCTGGACGAGGCCGCCGTGCGCTGCCGGCCGGACGCGGCCGCGTACACCAACCCCGCCAAGAGCCTGGCCGCCCGGCTGGCCGGTACCGTGCCGCTGCTCTGGGCCGAGGGGCCGGTGGCCGGCGCGGCCGCCGCCCGGTTCACCACCCAGCTCGCCGAGCGGGCCGGCCGCCCGGCGCCGGCCGGCCTGCTGCCGCAGGTGCTGACCGCGCACCGCGGCATGTTCGCCGGTCAGCTCGGCGCGGGGGCCGACCCCGACGACTTCTTCCGCGACCGGGTCGACGAGCCCGACCCGCTGCACCTCCAGGTGCTGGTGCTGCGGCACCTCCCCGGCACGCCGGCCCCCGGCGAGGAGGACCGGGGCCCGGCCGAGGTGCCGGCCGACGACGAGCGTCCGCGCAGCTACCCGGTCACCCGGGGGCAGCGGCTGGCCGCCGCCCACGACGTCCGGCTCACCGAGTACGCCACCACCCGGCCCGACCCGCTGCACGCGCTGGCCGACCTGATCGCGCTGACCGACTTCGCCGCCGTCTACCTGGGGCTCGCGGCGCAGTCCTGAGCCCGCGGCGCGGCGCCCCCCGGGCCGGGCCGCGGCGGCGTCCCGACCCCGCGGCGCGGCGGCCCGGTACCGTATGCGCTCGACGGACTCGGCCGGGGCGCGACCCGGCCGAGGCAGCACCCGACAGAGCAGAGCGCGGGCCGCCCGAGCGGCCCCCGGCGGAGGGATCCACACCGGCATGAGCACCGAAGGCGGTACCAAGGCCCTGGTCGCGGCCCTGGCGGCGAACCTGGGCATCGCGGTCAGCAAGTTCGTGGCCTTCGCGTTCTCCGGCTCCTCCTCGATGCTGGCCGAGGGCGTCCACTCGCTGGCCGACTCGGGCAACCAGGTGCTGCTGCTGGTCGGCGGCAAGCGCTCGCAGCGGGCGGCCACCCAGGAGCACCCGTTCGGCTACGGGCGCGAGCGCTACATCTACGCGTTCCTGGTCTCCATCGTGCTGTTCAGCGTCGGTGGCATGTTCGCCGTCTACGAGGGCTACGAGAAGATCGCCCACCCGCACGAGCTGGACAACTGGTACTGGCCGATCGGCGTGCTGGTGCTGGCGATCGGGCTGGAGGCGTGGTCCTTCTTCACCGCCTACCGCGAGGCCGTCAAGGACAAGGGCGCGCACGGCTGGCCCGCCTACATCCGCCGGGCCAAGGCGCCGGAGCTGCCGGTCGTCCTGCTGGAGGACACCGGCGCGCTGATCGGTCTGGTGCTG
The DNA here is from genome assembly GCF_040298365.1 of Kitasatospora sp. NPDC001603. Taxonomy (NCBI): domain Bacteria; kingdom Bacillati; phylum Actinomycetota; class Actinomycetes; order Kitasatosporales; family Streptomycetaceae; genus Kitasatospora; species Kitasatospora sp. NPDC001603. The sequence continues at coordinate 7,232 of NZ_JBEPAA010000009.1, read as the reverse complement.
GCGCTCTTCGGCGTCGGCCTGACCGTGATCACCGGGGACGGCGTCTGGGACGGTATCGGCACCCTGGCGATCGGCCTGCTGCTGATCGTGATCGCCCTCGTGCTGGCGTCGGAGACCAGGTCGCTGCTGATCGGCGAGTCCGCCCACCCGGAGGTGGTGGCCGAGATCCGCGACGCGCTGGTCGACCACGACTCCGTCACCCGCGTGATCCACATGCGGACCCTGCACCTCGGCCCGGAGGAACTGCTGGTCGCCGCCAAGATCGCGGTCAACGCGGAGGACTCCGCCGCGCAGGTGGCGCAGGCCATCGACGCCGCCGAGATCCGCGTCCGCCGGGCCGTCCCGATCGCCCGGGCGATCTACCTGGAGCCCGACGTGTACAGCGCCGAGAAGGAGGCGCAGGGCGACGACCCGTACGCCACGCCCGGTGGACCGGTGCCCGGCGCGCACTGAGCACCCGCACCCCCCGGGGCGGCGGTGCGCAGGCCGAAAAACGGTCATAGCGAGCCGCCGTCCGGGCCCGCCGGTGTAGATTCGTCACCAGAGCCAGAACGTCGCTGCTGATGGCGGTCGATCGGTGGTCCGTCCCCTGGGGGCGCGTACCGGTCGAGGGAGAGAGGTCCTCCGACGGTTTGTGCTGAGCAGCAGGGAACCGGTCCCGCCGCGGATCCGGTGGCCCCGGCGTTGCCGCGCACCCGTGCGTCCCCGCCGTGCCGCGACGCACACCCAGGACCTTTGGCCTTGCCCCATCCCCATCAGCGAGGAGCAGACGCATGTCGACCGACATCACCGGTGACTTCAAGGTCGCCGACCTTTCCCTGGCGCCGTTCGGCCGCAAGGAGATCCAGCTGGCCGAGCACGAGATGCCCGGCCTGATGACGATCCGCGCCGAGTACGCCGCCTCGCAGCCGCTCGCCGGCGCCCGCATCACCGGCTCGCTGCACATGACCGTGCAGACCGCCGTGCTGATCGAGACCCTCACCGCCCTCGGTGCCGAGGTCCGCTGGTGCTCCTGCAACATCTTCTCCACCCAGGACCACGCCGCCGCCGCCATCGCGGTCGGCCCGGAGGGCACCCCCGAGAACCCGCAGGGTGTGCCGGTCTTCGCCTGGAAGGGCGAGACGCTGGACGAGTACTGGTGGTGCACCGAGCAGGCGCTGACCTGGCCGAACGGCCAGACCCCGAACATGATCCTGGACGACGGCGGCGACGCCACCCTGCTGATCCACAAGGGTGTCGAGTTCGAGAAGGCCGGCTCCGCGCCGGACCCGTCGACCGCGGACAACGACGAGTTCCGGATCATCCTGGAGCTGCTCAACCGCACCCTGGTCGAGACCCCGAACAAGTGGACCGAGGTCGCCGCCACCATCAAGGGCGTGACCGAGGAGACCACCACCGGTGTCCACCGCCTGTACGAGATGCACCGCGACGGCAAGCTGCTGTTCCCGGCGATCAACGTCAACGACTCGGTCACCAAGTCGAAGTTCGACAACAAGTACGGCTGCCGCCACTCGCTGATCGACGGCATCAACCGTGCCACCGACGTGCTGATCGGCGGCAAGGTCGCCGTCGTCGCCGGCTACGGCGACGTGGGCAAGGGCTGCGCCGAGTCGCTGCGCGGCCAGGGCGCCCGCGTCATCGTCACCGAGATCGACCCGATCTGCGCGCTCCAGGCGGCGATGGACGGCTACCAGGTCGCGACCCTGGACGACGTCGTGGAGACGGCCGACATCTTCATCACGACGACCGGCAACAAGGACATCATCATGGCCTCGCACATGGCCCGGATGAAGCACCAGGCCATCGTCGGCAACATCGGCCACTTCGACAACGAGATCGACATGGCCGGCCTGGCCCAGCTGCCGGGTGTCGTGAAGACCGAGGTCAAGCCGCAGGTCCACGAGTGGCGCAAGGAGGACGGCCGCACCATCATCGTCCTCTCCGAGGGCCGCCTGCTGAACCTGGGCAACGCGACCGGCCACCCGTCGTTCGTGATGTCCAACTCCTTCGCCAACCAGACGATCGCGCAGATCGAGCTGTTCACGAAGACCGAGCAGTACCCGATCGGCGTCTACGTGCTGCCGAAGCACCTGGACGAGAAGGTCGCCCGTCTGCACCTCGACGCGCTGGGCGTGAAGCTGACCACCCTGACCAAGGACCAGGCCGACTACATCGGCGTCCCGGTCGAGGGCCCGTACAAGGCGGACCAGTACCGCTACTGATCAGGTGACACGGCCGTGGCCGGCGCCCCTTCACGGGGTGCCGGCCACGGCCGCGTCCGGGCCCGGTCAGCGCAGGACGTCGACCGTCCAGGCGCTCTCGTCGGCGCCCGCGGACCTGATCTTCGCCAGCACCCCGGGGAGCCCGCCGATCGCCTCCAGCGCCGGGTTCGCCCCGGAGCGGGTCGACACGCAGATCCGCACGCCCTTGTCCACCTCGCACTCGCGCGGGTCGGCGCCCGGCGGAGCGACCGCGGGCTCGGCGGTCTCCGGCTGGACCATGACGTCGACCGAGCGCTTCTCGGCGGTGAGCGCCAGGCTGACCCGCCAGGGCTCGTCGATGACGGCCGAGGGCCGCAGCAACGACACCGCCGACACCTTGAACGCCGCCGGAAGCCCCGTCAGGTAGACCGGCAGCGGGAGGTCGGTCCGCCCGAAGCGGGCCCCGGCCGCGATCCGCAGCAGCGTCTCCTCGGGCTTCGCCTCCTTCGGCGCGTAGGCGTCCAGCTGCGCCCACCGGCCCGAGGCCGTCTCCCAGGACAGGGTCACCGGGTCGACCGGCAGCGGGTTGTCGGAGACCAGCCAGTGGGCCGAACGCCCGTCGACCGGGGGAGCCGGCACCGTGTGCCGGCCGACGTGCGCGGGCTCGGCGTTCCCCGGCGCGAGCGACAGCGAGAGGTTCGGCGTGGACTGCCCCTTCGTCCACACCTTGGCGGACGTGTGCTCGGCGCCCAGCGCGTAGGCGTAGCCGTAGCCGAGGCCGCCCGCCGCGTTCAGCGAGTCCGGCAGCCAGCCGAACCGCGCCTCGGTGAAGAAGGGGTCGGTGCCCGTGCGCGCGGCGGACGAGACCTGGGGGGAGCTCGCGGCGACGAGCGTGCCCGGCGCCTCCGGCGTGGCGGTCCCGCCGGCCGGCCGGGTCAGCAGCGAACCGCCCAGGACCGCCGCCGCCGTCACCGCCGCCGCCGCGCCCCACGCGGCCCCGCGCCGGCGGCGCAGCCGCGACCGGCCGCGGACGACGGCCCAGGCGGTGTCGACGGCGGACGGCGGGGCGGGCTCGTCGGCCAGCGAGCTCAACCGCCCCGTGAGGTTCTGGTACTCGTTGTTCGTCATGACGTCCTCTCTGCGGTGGCGGGGCGGGCGGCGAGGGAGACGCGGAGCGCCTCCAGACCGCGCGAGGTCTGGCTCTTGACGTTGCCGGACGAGCAGCCCAGCGCCTCGGCGGCCTGGTCGATCGTCAGGTCGCAGTAGTACCGGAGCACCACGGTGGCCCGCTGCCGCGGCGGCAGCGCGGCCAGCGCCTTGCGCAGGTCGAGGGAGGCGTCGAGGTCGACGCCCACGCTCGCCGTGTCGGGCGCCGTGCCGTTGCGCGTCGTCCGCCGCCACCAGGGTGACCGCTGCTCGGCGAGGAACGTGTTGACCAGCACCTTGCGGGCGTAGCCGTCGACGTTCTCGACCCGTCCGGCCCGTGGCCAGTTCACGTAGAGCTTGGTGATGCTCTCCTGGACCAGGTCGTCCGCGCGGTGCCAGTCCCCGCACAGCAAGTAGGCGACCTTGCGCAGCCAGCCGCTCCTGGACGCGACGTACTCGGTGAACTCCGCTTCGCGTGCCGTCTTCGCCATCCCCGCCCCCCTTCCGTAGTACCGACGGCGCCGAACCGCGCCGTCCACCCCCTAATGCGGGCACCCCCGCCGAACGTTGCATGGCGGACGGCCCTGATCGTCCACGTAGGCTCTCGGGCATGCCCAATGGCCGGTACTCGCTCCACGACACCCATGACCACGTCCTGCTCGGCGAGGAGCGGTTCAGCTGCGCGCCCGGTCCGGCCGGCTGGCGGTACGTCTCCAAGACGTACGGGCCGGAGGGCCGGGTTCTCGGCACCCTCGACCTCACGCTGGACTCCCGGGCCCGGCCGCTGCGGACGGAGCTGAAGGCGGGCGGCTGGCAGGTCCGCGGCGGGGCTGTCGACGGGGTGGCCTGGGTGCGCACCGACGCGGCCGACCCGGCCGGGGAGCACGCGGTGGAGGGGCACGACCGGGCCCACGGCTTCACCGGGCGCTCGCCGGCCTTCCTGGTCGCCACCGCCCGACTGCTGCGGCTGCGGGAGGGGGCGAGCACCAAGGTGCGGCTGGTCGCGTTCACCGAGCCGGTGCTGGCGCCGCGCACCTTCGACCAGGGCTGGCTGCTGGAGGCGGTGGAGACGCACGCGACGGACTCGGGGCCGCTGCTGGTCGAGCGCTACCAGGTGGCGGACCTGGAGACGGGCGAGCAGCAGGTGGTGCACCTGGCGGGGGACGTGGTGCTGGCCGCGGCGGGGGTGGAGCTGGAGGAGCTGGAGTCGCCGCCGAACGCCTGGCCGGTCGAGTTCGACGGCCGGTAGCGGGCGGTCGCCCGGGTTGTCCCGCCGGTCAGGCGGGCGGGGCGAATCCGGTGCCGGGGGCCGGCTGCGGGGCGGGGGCCGGCTGGGCGTGGGGCTGGGCCTGGGCCTGGGGATGGGCTTGTACCGGGGGTGTCGTGGGCATCGCGGGTGCGGAGGCGGGGGCCGGTGCGGCCGGTGCCGTGGGGGGCTGGACGTGGGGCCGCGGCGGGTGCTGAAGTCCGTAGCCCTGGGCCCTGGTCCACTCCCGCCGCTGGCGCTCGGTCAGCACCGCGCCGAGGTACGCCGCCGGGTGCAGCCCGTACGGGACGGGGTGGCCGGTGCGCGCGGCGAGGTCGTCGGCGAGCCGGGCGGACATCCGGTGCGCCACCGCCGGGTCCAGCTCGCCGATCCGGCCGAGCAGCTGGCGGATCGCCAGCCAGAGCGGCTCCGGCACGGCGGAGAGGTCCAGGGCGACCAGCTCGCCGCCGATCGTCTGCAGCAGCTGCGGGTGCACCGGCGGCAGCGCGTTCGCCGCACCGCCGCCCCCGGGCACCCGCTCGCGGACCACCAGGGTCCCCGCGAAGACGTCGCCCAGCCGCTTGCCGTCCGCCGAGACCGCCGAACAGATCGCCGCCGGCACGCCGCTCAGCACGATGATCTCGAAGAAGCCGACCAGTCCGCGCACCAGCGAGTGCCGGAACCGCACCGGTCCGCCGTCGCTGCGCACCACCCGCAGGCCCAGCGCGGCCTTTCCGAGCGAGCGCCCCCGGGTGAGGGTCTCGACCATGACGGGTAGGCCGACCAGGAAGAACACCATCAGCCCGAGCAGGACGGCGGCGAGGGCCGCACCGTCGAGGTCGACCAGGGCGAAGCTCAGTACCAGGGACGTCACCACCAGTGCGGCGCCCTGTACGAGCAGGTCCAGCCCGGTCGCCAGCGCCCGGCTCGGAAGCTTCGCCGTGCGCAGGCCGAGGACGACCGCCTCGCCCGTCACCAGGTCGCTCAAGACACCCGTCCGTTCCCGTCGGTGGTTCATGGTCCGCGGTCCGCGGGGAGGGAAGGCCGTCGGATCGGCCCCCACGACCCCGTGATCTGCAGTCGTCAACATACGGGGCCGCGGACCCGCTCGGGAAGGGAGGTCCCGGCGGCCCGGGTGGCCGCCGCCCCTGGCATGCTGGGCCCACTTGTCCGCACCCCGCCTGCCCGCGCGCCCCGCGCCGACCATGGAGCTGCCGCATGGACCTGGACGTCTTCGTCGCCACCCACCAGGGGGAGTGGGCACGGCTGGACGCCCTCGCCAAGAACCGCCGGCTCACCGGCGAGGAGGCGGACGAGCTGGTCACCCTCTACCAGCGCGTCACCGGTCACCTGGCCAAGGTGCAGGCCGCCGCGCCCGACCCCACCCTGGAGGGCCGGCTCACCAGCCTGGTCTCCCGGGCCCGCGACGCCGTCACGGGCACCCGCACCAGCGGCTGGCGGGACGTCGCGCGCTACTACAGCGTGAGCTTCCCGGCCGCGCTCTACCGCTCGCGCCGCTGGTGGCTGCCGCTGGCCGTGCTCTCGCTGCTCGCCACCGCCGTGATCGCGTGGTGGGTCGCGACCCACCCGGAGGTCCGGAACAGCCTGGCCACGCCGGACACGCTCCGGGAGATGACCAGGCCCGGCGGCGAGTACGAGGCGTACTACTCGGACCGCCCGGCGAGCTCGTTCGCGGCCCAGGTCTGGACGAACAACGCCTGGATCGCCGTGCAGTGCCTGCTGTTCGGGATCGCGCTGGGCATCCCGGTGCTCTTCGTGCTGTGGAGCAACGTCCTCAACCTCGGCCTCGGGGTCGGGCTGATGGCCTCGGCCGGCCGGCTCGACGTCTTCCTCGGTCTGCTCATTCCGCACGGTCTGCTGGAGCTCACCGCCGTCTTCGTGGCCGGCGGGCTGGGCCTGCGCCTGGGCTGGACCATCATCGACCCCGGCCCGCGGACCCGGGGGACGGCCCTGGCGGAACAGGGCCGGTCCATCATCGGCATGGCCATCGGCCTCGCGACGGTGCTGGGGGTCTCCGGTGTCCTGGAAGCCTTCGTCACCCCCTCCGGCCTGCCCACCTGGGCCCGCATCACGATCGGCGCGCTGGCCGAGGTCGCATTCCTGTTCTACGCCCTCGTCCTGGGCCGGAAGGCCGCGGCGAACGGCGAGACCGGTGATCTGGACGCGGCCGATCGGGCGGACCTTCAGCCGGTCGCGGCCTGAGCCGAGGTGATCGACATGCCGCTGACCTGCTACTCTTCTCGCATCCCGGTCAAACCATTGACGTGGCACGAGCGGGCTAGTAGGTTTCAACGGTTGGGACTGGTTGGACAACATCCGGTCCGAGGCGTTAGTGTCCACGACACCGCCGAATCAGGGCGATCGCATTTCACGAAGTGCGCGCCCTTTGACGAGGTAAACCCCCGGAACTGAGCACACCGAAAGCTTTGATAAGCTTCGGAGCGAAGTCGAAGGAAATCCCCCAGTGGGAATTCAGAGAAACAAGCGCCGGTAAGAACGGCCGCGAGGATCTGATAAGCTGGGAACACGAAAGAACGAAGCGCCCGGAGGGCCCGCTGGAAGGCGGTCCGAAGGAAGTGTCCGTTCCTTGAGAACTCAACAGCGTGCCAAAAGTCAAC